>JBEITL010000102.1:0-5530 GCA_040374915.1 Sediminibacterium sp.
AGACGTAAAAATGTAACGGTGTTGGATATTGAAGCGTACAAAGCGGCAAATCCTTCTTTTAATATTACGTATCAAGTAGCTCCATTTAAAAACACCGGTTTGTACAATCAAAAGTATCTACCACGTAAAGGAGAAACTTCTGGTCAAGTAGAATTAAACTACACAAACAACTTCAGAATTATTCGTTACGCTGATGTTTTATTAATGGCTGCCGAAGCGTTTAATAGAGCTACTGCACCCAATGATTCAAAGGCGCAAGGTTATTTAAATCAAGTAAGACAAAGAGCGTTTGGTAATGCTTCTAATAACATTACAGCAACCGGAACTGCACTTCGTCAAGCTATTTGGGATGAGCGTCGACTAGAACTTGCTATGGAAGGAGATCGTTTCTTTGACCTAGTAAGAACTGGACAAGCGGCTTCAAGAATTACTGGCTTTAGAGTTGGTAAACATGAAGTGTTCCCAATACCTCAACAAGAGGTTGATATTTCTGGTTTAACCCAAAATGCTGGATATTAATCTCATTGTATAATCTATTGAATTAAATAGTATGAAAACATTAAAATATTTATTGAGTTGCTTGATACTCATTGCTACATTCTCAGGATGTAAAAAAGAAATCAATGATGATGTTTCTTTCGTGCAAACGGCTGCAACATCTGCAAAATTGGGCGCGATGTTTACCATTACCCAAGACAATACTGGGCTTGTTACCATTACACCAACCGGTGAAGGTGTTGCAAGCTTTGAAATTGCTTACGGACATGGAACTGCTGGTCCTGTTAAAGTATTACCTGGTGGAAGTACTTCTAAAGTATATCCAGAAGGCGTATACGATGTAAAAATTACCGGCACGAACGTTGCTGGTGTTTCTACAACTGTAACTCAAAAGTTAACTGTAACTTTTAGAGCACCAGAAAACTTAGAGGTTACTGCTGTTATTGATCCAGCAAATAAATACAAAGTAAATGTTTCTGCAAAAGCATTGTATGAAACTTTCTTTCAAGTTTATTTTGGAGATGTAGCAAACGAAGTGCCTACTAACTTTTTAGAAGGTCAAACTATTTCTAAAACATATGCAAGAACGGGTTCTTACACCGTTAGAGTGGTAGCGTTAAGTGGTGGTGCTGCAACAACAACTTTTACAAGAGTGATTACGATTGTAGATCCTGTTGTACTTCCAGTAACTTTTGAATCTACTTCTATTAATTATGCTTGGAATGATTTTAGTGGTGGTAATGTAACCGTTGTTACAAACCCACATAACAATGCTGGAAATCCATCTACGCGTGTAGCTAGAATGGTAAAAAATGCGGGTGATCCTTGGGGTGGAAGTTGGATTGGTCTTGGTGGTCCAATCGATTTTTCAGCTAATAAGGTTTTCAGAATGAAAGTGTTTTCTCCAAGAGTAGGCGCCAAGGTTTTATTGAAAGTTGAAAATGCAGGAAACGGTTCTATTGCTTTTGAAAAAGAAGTATTAACGACAGTTGCTAATGCATGGGAAGATTTAGCATTTGATTATAGAGCCATTAATACATCTAATCAATACCATAACATTGTGGTTATTTTTGATAACGGTACCCCTGGTGACGGCTCTGCTAATTTCACTTTTTTCATGGATGATATTAGATTAACAGATGCAATGCCAAATTCAAAAATAGATTTACCAGTAACATTTGATGTGGCTGGCGTAAACTATACGGTAACGGATTTTGGTAACAACCAAACAGTAGATGCGGTGGATCCTACTGATGCTAACAATAAGGTTAAAAAAACAACCAAAGTAAATGGTGCAGAAACTTGGGCTGGTACTACCATTGGTACAAACACTGGTTTTGCAAATGCCATTCCTTTAACCGCTGCTGCGTCACAAATGAGCGTACGCGTTTACTCTCCAGCTGCTGGCATTAGAGTTTTATTAAAAGTAGAAGACCATACCAATAATCAGCGTTCTGTAGAAACTTTTGCAACTACTACAACAGCTGGTGAGTGGGAAACATTGATTTTTGATTTTAACAATCAAGCGCCTGGTACTGCTGCATTTAATCCAAACTTTACTTACACTATGGCTTCTATTTTCTTTGATTTTGGAAATAGCGGAAATGGTAAAGTATTTTACTGGGATGATGTTAGAAAATTAGCAACCAATTTTGTTGAAACAGTGAGTCTTCCATTAACATTTGAATCAAGTTCACTTACCTACACTTTCAACAATTTTGATGGTGGTGTTGCCACTGTTATTAATAACCCTCAATCTGGAGGTAGTAACACAAGTGCTAAAGTTGGTAGAATGGTTAAAAATGCAGGTCAAATTTGGGGTGGAAGCTGGATTGGTTTAGCAGCTCCAATTGATTTTTCAACTAAGAAAACATTTAAAGTAAAAGTGTTTTCACCAAGAGTGGGTGCTAAGCTTTTATTAAAAGTTGAAAACCAAAATGATGGTGGCATTAGTTTTGAAAAAGAAGTAACTACCACAGTTGCCGGTGCATGGGAAACATTAACGTTTGACTACAGTGCAATCAATACTGCTAGAACCTATCAAAAAATTGTTTTGATTTTTGATTTAGGAACAGTGGGTGATGGCTCTGCAAACTTTACGTTCTTATTTGATGATATCACCTTAAATTAATTTGATAAAACCTACAATTATGAAAAATAATTTAAAATATATTGTTGCGGTTTTGTTTATCACAACCATTGGTTTTGTTTCTTGTAAAAAAACCGAGTATAGTTTTGGTAATATTAAAACGCCAACAGGGCTAACACTTACTACTGCTGTAGCTGGTGTAGATGCAACAAATCCTAATGGTAATGGAACAGGAACTGTAACTATTACTGCGAAAGCAACAGATGCCCTCACTTATAATATTGATTTTGGTGATGGCAGAACACAAGTAGTACCTTCTGGAACTATTACCTATAAATATGCAACACCTGGTGTTAATGATTATAACATTACTGTACGTGCAGTTGGTACGGGTGGAGCTGTTTCTGTAATTAGTAGAAAAGTAACCGTGTTTGTTGCGTTTACAATTCCTCAAGCCATTTTGGATGCACTTACTGGTACTGGATCTCGCACTTGGATGACAGATAGAGATGCACCAGGACACTTTGGTGTAGGACCTGCTGATGGTTTTGGGCCTATTTGGTATGCAGCAACACCTAACTCTAGAGAAGCTTGTGCCTATGATGATGAAATCACTTTCACTAAAGATGCGCTCAACAATATTTCAATGACCATCAATAATAAGGGTCAGTCATTTTCTATTGGAGCTGCTAGTGCGTTTTATGGATTTAGTGGTGGTGATGCATGTTTTAACATCGTTACTACGGGTACTAAAAAATTAGCATTTATGGACGCCACTTCTGCGTCTACACCGTCTATATCAACTAGAATTCAGTTTATGGTTCCAGGTAATGGTATCATCAATTTTGGAACTGGTGGAACAACCTATGAAATTTTGAGCGCAAGTGCTACAGAAATTCATTTAAGAAATATCGGTGCGGATGGTAATTCTTGGTATCAAAAATTAAAGGCAAAATAATTTTTTAAAAGTGCGTTTATCTTCTTTATTGTGGATTTTATTAATAGGTGTATCATTTTTTGGGTCCTGCTCAAAAGGTGCTACACCTGTTGTAAATCCTGCGCCTACTAATTTAATAGTAACTGCAACAGTTAGTGCTGACAATAGTGGAAATGTAAATTTTGTAGCTTCTGCTACTAATGCAACAACCTATGATTATGATTTTGGAAATGGTATTTTTCAAACGGTTCCTTCAGGTACTGTTATGTATAAATATCCTGCATCCGGAAATTATAAAGTCAATGTTATTGCTAAAAGTGCAGCAGGGCAAACGATATCAAAATCAATTGATGTTGCTGTTACGGTGGCGCAATCTTTAATCTGGTCAGACGAATTTGATGTGCCCGGCGCACCCAATCCTGCAAAGTGGAATTATGATATCGGTGCCGGTGGGTGGGGTAACCAAGAGTTGCAGAATTACACCAATAGAACAGATAACGCCATTGTATCCAATGGAACTTTAAAAATTATAGCGAAAAAAGAAAATTTAGGCGGAAGCGCTTATACTTCTGCAAGGCTATTAACAAAGGATAAATTTTCATTCAAGTACGGTAAAATTGAAGTCCGCGCAAAAATGCCAGTGGGAGCTGGTACATGGCCTGCTGCGTGGATGCTTGGGGCAAATATCAATACGGTTAACTGGCCCAATTGTGGTGAAATTGATATTGTAGAGCACAAGGGTAGTGACCTTAATAAAATATATGGCACCCTTCATTTTCCGGGTAATTTTGGCGGTAATGCAGTAGGAGGTACTCGAATTATTACCGGAGCAACCACCGAATTTCATGTGTATTCTTGCGAATGGACAGCGCTTTCTATCAAATTTTTTGTAGATGGCACTCAATATTTCTCTTTTGCCAATAATAATACGTTGCCGTTCAATCAAAACTTTTTTGTGCTTTTAAATTTAGCCATGGGCGGAACCTTTGGTGGGCCTGTCGATGCTGCTTTTAACTCAGCCACTTATGAAGTGGATTATGTGCGGGTGTATCAGTAGCATTTTAATACTATTATTTTATGTGTACGTTTCGAAATATAGGTTTGATTTTATTTTTTTCATTTTTTGCTATTGCATCGCAATCGCAAAAAAGAACTTACAATAAACTAGTCTGGCAAGATAATTTTTCGGTGAATGGTTTGCCTGATTCTACGAAATGGGGTTATGATATTGGCACCGGATGTCCTCGCATTTGTGGATGGGGAAACAACGAGGCTCAGTATTATACAAATGCGCGCAAAGAAAATGCACGCGTAGAAAATGGTTATTTAATTGTAGAGGCGCGTAAAGAAAAATTTGAAGGAGCCAATTATACGTCTGCCAGACTGGTTACAAAAAATAAGGGCGATTGGAAATATGGTCGACTTGTAATAAGGGCTCAAATACCTACTGGTAAAGGGTTGTGGCCTGCTGGATGGATTTTACCCACTGATAAAGTGTATGGTGAGTGGCCAAAAAGTGGCGAGGTTGATATTCTAGAAGCAGTTGGCTTTGCACCAGACTCTGCTTTTGGTAGTGTGCACACAGAACGTTACAATGGCATGATTGGAACACAGCGAACAGCAACCTTGATTGTTCCAAATTTATCGACACAGTTTCATGATTATGAAATTGAGTGGACGCCAGAAAAAATTGATTTTTATATTGATAATAAATTATACAACACTTTCAAAAACGAGCATACTGGTTCAGGTGCTTGGCCATTTGATCAAACCTTTCATATGATTTTGAATATTGCTGTTGGTGGAAATTTAGGCGGCAAGTTTGGAATTGATGATGCCATTTTCCCGGCACAAATGAAGGTAGACTGGGTGAAAGTGTTTCAATAAATTATATCCCCCCAATTTTGTTTAGGTCTGTTTTTGGTTAATGCCGGATAATTATCCGGCATTTTTTATGTATTAAAATAAATTTTTCTATTAAAAATCAACCAAAAACATATTACAAA
>JBEITL010000165.1:0-3842 GCA_040374915.1 Sediminibacterium sp.
CAGTTTACGCCTACAAAATTATTTTCGGCGCGTTGTGCTATTTTTACCATTACTTGTTTACTAATATCTAAATCAAAAAGATGCTTGCATGCAAATACGGTAGCACATTCAAGTGCCGCGGATGAAGATACCCCAGCACCTATAGGAATATTCCCCTTAATTAGCATATTAAAGCCTGAAATAACATGCCCATCTTTTCTAAGTTGATCGATAACACCTAACACATAATTAGGCCAGTCCAAATTGGAGCGTTGCAAGGCAGCGTCTAAGTTCGTTTGGAAGTTTTGATTAAGATCGGTAGCGTGCAATGCAATTTGGCTATCGTTTCGTTGTGAAACGGCCACATACATATACTTATCAATGGCTGCAGGAAGCACAAAACCACTATTGTAGTCTACGTGTTCGCCAATTAAATTGATGCGCCCCGGCGACGCAATAACAAATGAAGGCGCTTCACTAAACTGCTGGGCAAATAGCGCGCTTACTTCCGCCTTATTCATTAAATATAGCGGTTAATTAAATTTTCGATAAACTCTTGTTTGCCACTAATGGTAGCTGGCTCGCCTGCTGCAATGGCAATGTCTCTTAAATCCTCTAATGAAAGTTTCCCTTGTTCAAAATCTTTTCCTTTACCGGCGTCATAGCTTGCATAACGGTCGGCTCTAATTTTTTTATACTCAGACTGCTGCAAAATAGCATCTGCCGTTAGAAGCGCTCTTGCAAAAACATCCATGCCACCAATATGCGCATAAAATAAATCGGCGGGATCTGTGGAGTTACGTCTAATTTTTGCATCAAAATTAATACCACCACCTTTAAAACCACCTGCTTCTAAAATAATAAGAAGTGCCTCTGTTAATTCATTGATATCAGATGGAAATTGATCGGTATCCCAACCATTTTGATAATCGCCTCTGTTGGCATCCATACTACCCAATAGTCCAGCATCGGCAGCTACTTGTAACTCATGCGTAAACGTATGTCCTGCAAGGGTTGCATGGTTCACTTCAATATTTAAACTAAAATCATTTAATAAATCGTGTTCACGTAAAAAACCAATCACGGTTTCACAATCATAATCATATTGATGCTTAGATGGTTCGCAAGGCTTAGGTTCAATAAAAAACTTTCCGGTAAAACCATTTTTTCTACCATAATCTCTAGCCGCTTTTAAAAAGCTTGCCAAATGCTCTTTTTCACGCTTCATGTTGGTGTTTAAAAGGCTCATATAACCTTCTCTTCCACCCCAAAAAACATAATTTTCCCCACCGAGTGCAATGGTTGCATCAAGTGCAGCTTTAACCTGCGCCCCCGCATGTGCGAGCACGGTAAAATCTGGATTGGTAGCGGCGCCATTCATGTATTTTCTACTTGAAAATAAATTAGCAGTACCCCAAAGTAGTTTGATACCACTTGCCGCTTGCTTTTCTTTTAAATACGCCGTAATGGCTTGTAAGCGTCTTTCGTTTTCATGAACATCATTTGTATATTCAACAGCATCTACATCATGAAAACAATAATAAGGCACGCCTAATTTTGTCATGAATTCAAATGCAGCATCTGCTTTATCTTTTGCTCTTTCGATAGGATCAGATTTTGTATCCCACTCAAACAAATGTGTTGGCTCACCAAAAGGATCTGCACCTGAACCACAAAAGCTATGCCAGTAAGCACAAGCAAATCTAAAATGCTCTTTCATGGTTTTGCCTGCCACTACTTGATTTTCATTGTACCATCTAAATGCGAGTGGATTATGCGAAGAAGTTCCTTCGTATTTAATTCTTTCTATTCCTTTAAAAAATTCTTTAGATCCTAATACTACTGACATACTATCTATTTTAAGTCTTTAAATTTATTGATTGTTTTTGATTTGAAGCGCCAATTGTTGTTCCCAATTTTGATAAGCTTCTGTGTAATTGGTATTTGCTGATGGCGCTATAGTGGTTAATGGCTTGCTATTAACAAAAGCTTCCTCAATTGTAGCATATACTTTGGCTCCATAGCCTGCACCAATAGCGGCACCCTTACTTCCATCGGTATGATACAGTTCTAACGGCACCCCTAATGTATTTACAAAACAGTCTACAAAAACATCACTTAAATACATATTGGCTTTACCTGCTCTAATAACTGTTGGTTGCACCCCATTTTGCTGCAGCACTTTAAAACCATATTGCATAGCAAAAACAACACCTTCTTGAACCGCACGAAATAAATGCGCCGCTTGATGTCTATTAAAATCGAGCCCCGATATATGTGCTCCAATATTTTTATTGTGGAGCATGCGTTCTGACCCATTCCCAAATGGAAGCACAGCCACACCATCTGACCCTGGTGCAACAGATGCTGCAAGGGCATTCATCTGGTTGTAACTACTAGCACCCATTTTATTTTTCATCCAACTATTTGAAATACCTGCCCCATTAATACATAATAATACACCAATGCTATTGTGTTCCTGTGTGTGATTGACGTGCGCAAATGAATTAACCCTAGACGCAGTATCGGCTTGCAAACTATCTGACACTGCATATATAACCGCCGATGTGCCTGCTGTTGCTGCCACTTCGCCAGGATTTAATACGTTTAATGAAAGTGCATTGTTTTGTTGATCACCGGCTTTATAGGTTACTGGAATTCCTTTTGAAATTCCAAGTTCACTGGCAATATGTTCAGTTACATAACCGTGTGTATCAAATACATTTTTGATAGCTGGAATATGCTGTGCATCGAGTCCATAATAATCCATCACTTCAGTAGACAAACAATTGTTTTTAAAATCCCAAAACATCCCTTCAGATAATGCAGCAATAGTGGTTGTAATTTCACCGGTTAATTTCATGGCAATAAAATCGCCGGGGAGCATCATTTTATGAATTTGAGCATAATGTTCAGGTTCATTTTGTTTGACCCATGCAAGTTTTGATGCGGTAAAATTTCCTGGCGAATTTAGTAAATGCGTTAGGCAATAATTGTGCCCAATTGTTTCAAATGCTTTTTCACCCAAGGCTACCGCTCTATTATCACACCAAATAATGCTATCTCTAATTACGTTTTGATGGCTATCTACCAGTACCAGTCCATGCATCTGATAGGCAATGCCAATCGCACCTATATCAGAAGGTTTGTAGGCCCCAGTTGCATGTAATTTTAAAATAGCAGCCTTAACATCATGCCACCACTGATTGGGCGACTGCTCGGCCCAGCCCGGCTGGTGAGAAATAATGGCAGCCTCGGTTTCGGGATGTTGTGCGGTAGCCATTACCTTGCCATTACTGGCATCTATTACAGACACTTTTACAGAAGAAGTACCTAAATCTATTCCTAATAATAACATACAATACAGTGGTAAGGATGAACTCAAATTGAGTCCTTAATATTACTTAATTAGTAGCAAAAAATAGAGGAAAAATAAAAGATTGTTAGTGGCCTCGTCAGGAATCGAACCTGAATCTGGAGCTTCGGAAACTCTTATACTATCCATTGTACTACGAGGCCAATTGCAAGGTGGGTTGCAAAAATAATTGAATTGCAAATACCCGCCCGTATTAATTAAGGCCTCGCCGCCGCTTTACACCCAGTAAAGCATATAGTGCGGCTGGTAAAAAAATATGCGTTGGCACAGATGCCATTATATGCAAATCGTCAATTAAAGAAGATTCGTTGTTTAAAAAACGAAATACCCGGTCTGGCGGATTTTTAGAAAATATTTGAGTGAAAATAGTAGCGCCATCTAATTTTTTGTCTTGTAATACCCTAAGTAACACGGCGTCGTACAGGCCAAACTTTTTTTGAGAAAAACTGGGCGTCCTTAATGGATTTTTGCTGGCCACTACATCAGC
>JBEITL010000170.1:0-3697 GCA_040374915.1 Sediminibacterium sp.
AGGCTTTGATGTGGATCATGCGCGTTTTATGAAAATTTTACAAGGTAATTGACTAATTTTAAAACACTAAAGTTCGGATATGAAATTGAAAAGAATAGGACTAATTTTTATCATGAGTAGTTTGGCTGTTTTTAGCCAGGCGCAGGTGAATGCTGTTGAGTTTGGTAAAAATAGGGTGCAACATAAAAAGCTGGTGTGGAAGTTTCATCAATCACCCAATTTTAATACCTATACTTCACAAGGTGGCGTAGAACTTGGCAAGTTTGTGGCACAGGTAGCTGAGCAAGAATTAGGAGCGATCGAAAATTTTGTAGAATACGCTTTACAACGAAGGGCCAATATTATTGTGTACAGTAATTATGATGATTATAAGAGCAGCAATATTGGACTTGGATCCGATTGGCAAAGTGCTGGTGGTCTAACAAAGCTCGTCAATAATAAAATTGTGGTTTACTTTGATGGTAACCACGCCAATTTAAAAAGACAAATTAAAGAAGGCATTGCAAAAGTTTTATCTGATAATTTACTTTTTGGTGAAGACATTGGAGAGTTTGCAAGCAACCAAGCATTACTTGATTTACCAAAATGGATGCTAGATGGTTATGTTTTGTATGCTGCCGAAAACTGGAGTGTAGAAAAAGACGATGCACTCAAAAGTGCGATGCTAAGTGGTAGGTACAATACTTTTTATCAGTTTGCATTTGACAAGCCAACCCTTGCTGGGCATGCATTCTGGAATTTTATAAGCGTAAAGTACAGAAAGGAAAATATTACCTACCTACTCTATTTAGCCAGAATTTATAAAAATTTAAACAGCGCCTTTTTAAAAGTTTGTAAAAAGAAATTTAAAGAAGTGCTTTCTGAATTCATGGAGTATGAACAGGATAAATATGCGAAAGATATTCGTCAGCGAAAAAATGCACCAAAAGGTCAATTAAATATTTCGGAAGACGTTTCTAAAAAAGATTATTTCAGGTTTCAGGCTAACCCAAATCCAAAAAGTAACAATTATGCGGTTGTAGAATTTAACAAAGGTATTTACAGTGTTAAGCTGATGGAAAATTTTTATGACGGTCGTGTGCTATTAAAATCGGGCATGAGAACCAACCAAGGGGATATCAATCCTAACTATCCCATTATGGCTTGGGATAATAAAGGCACCAAATTGCTAGTGATTTATTCGGAAGAAAGCGTGATCAAAATGTTTGTGTATGACGTTGTAACACGCATCAAAAGATTCAAGCAAAAAATTGAGGGTATCGACCAAATTTTAGACGCCTCATACATGCTAGATGCCAATAATTTGGTGATGAGTGCTGCAAAAAATGGTCATACCGATATTTATACTTATAAAATTGAAGAGAACCAATTAACGCAGTTTACAGACGACGTTTATGATGACTTGCACCCAAGTTTTGTTTCTTTTCCAAACAAATCGGGTATTTTATTTTCGTCGAACAGGCCTAGCCCCTATGCACCCAATAGCGATACCGCCATTCCAAGCAGATACCATTTTAATGTTTTTATGGTAGACTATTTAAACAACAGTAAAAACAAACAAATTACGCAGCTCACCAATTTAAAATATGGAAACACGAGCTATCCCATGGGCTACAATACCAATCACTTTACTTTTGTATCCGACGAAAATGGTGTAGGAAATAGATGGGCTGGTTTTTTTGCGACCCAAAGAAATGGACTAGACACCCTGTATCATATAGGTGACGATATGCTTCGTAACGCATCGCCTAAAGAAATTGATTCTACCCTTAATGCATGGCAAAGAGAGAAGCCAGATAGCATTAGTTTTTTTCAAGTATACAAAGACTCTACGTACACATTTCCAATCACCAACTACCAAAGCTCATTATTGGAAACTAGAATCGCTGGCGATAAAGGGCAGGTGAGCGAGGTAAGACGCGAAGGGGATTATAAATTTTTATACAAACTTCGCGTAGACTCTATCGCACTTAAAAAAAGAAACCTCAATATTAGGCCTACGACGTACATGAAAAAAGTAATGGACGAAATGAGGGCATCAGAAGGTAATGCGATTGTATACAAAAAAAGTATTGATACCTCTACAAGAGCCAATCTTTTTCAATCTGAATTTTCAGATGAACCCATAGATAGCTTTTCTGTGAAAAGAGCCGACCTTTTAACTGCAAAAGCAAAAAATATTTTAAGCGACTCGAAGCTTTTTGATTATCGACTTAAATTTAGTAGCGATTATATTTTAAGTGGCTTTTCAAATAACTTATTGTTGAATAGATACCAACCTTATGCAGGCGGTGCGGGGCCCATTCAACTCAACAACGGTAATAATTTCAACTTTAATTTAAGAATTGGTACCAGCGATTTATTAGAGAACCATAAGTTTATGGGCGGTATTCGTTTTGGTACCGACTTAAAAGACAAGGATATTATTTTTAGCTACCAAAATTTTAAAAAGAGATTGGATTGGGGTACCACTTATTACAGAAGTAATGTTACCAACTATTTTAATTCTCCATTTACAAATATGCTTATTACCAATTTATACCAAGGTAATATTGCGTATCCTTTTAATGAAGTAAAAAGTTTACGAGCCACTTTTGGTCTTCGTATAGACAGGGGTATCTTAAAATCATTCGATAATAGCGTAGGTTATCCAGACCCGGGTGCACTTGCTTACCCTGATACAGTGAGTAAATTTATAGTATCACGCATAGAGTATGTGCATGATAACACCATTAATCCAACACAAAATATTTGGAACGGACTGCGCTATAAAATTTTCTTTGATGTGAATATGCCAAGCCTCAAAACAGAAATGAATAATGGTAAGGCTACACTCAATTTAGGTTTTGATGCGCGCTACTATTATAAGATTTACAGAAATTTTATTTGGGCTGGTCGAGCTGCTGCTGATTTTTCGTGGGGTGGACAAAAAATTATTTACTACTTAGGTGGTGTTGATAGTTGGATCAATCCAAAGTTTAATGGTCAAAATTTTCCAGCACAGGATCAGAGTTATGCTTTCCAATCCCTAGCTGTAAACATGAGAGGCTACCAACAAAATATTGCAAATGGTAATAATGCATTTGTCATCAATTCAGAATTTAGACTTCCGCTATTTGCAACAATATTCAATAAACCAATTAACAACGCATTTCTTCGCAACTTCCAACTCACGCAGTTTATTGATTTAGGCACGGCATGGAATGGAAAGTATAACGGCATTAAACGCCCAGGTGATGTGATTGTTGACGCCAATTCTCCGGTAGTTGTAAAACTCGATGCGGGAGGACTTGGGCCTTTTGCCGGTGGTTATGGATTTGGTGTAAGAAGTACCCTACTTGGCTACTTTATGAAACTAGATGCTGGATGGCCTATGAAAGGCGTATTTAAAGGTAAACCAATCTATTACTTCTCGCTAGGATTTGACTTTTAAAACCTTGGTGTTGTAATAACGGCAATAAGCTTGCAGTCCACAACTGTTACATTTTGGCGATCGTGCTAAACAGGTATACCTCCCATGTAATATGAGCCAGTGGTGCGCTTTGTGCACTAGTGTAGATGGGATATTTTTAATCAATTCTTTTTCTACGGCAAGTGGCGTACTTGCTTTTTGAGCTACCAGACCCAATCTTTTACTTACCCTAAATACATGTGTGTCTACGGCCATATTGGGCTGCTGATCAATTACACTGGTAAT
>JBEITL010000058.1:0-7241 GCA_040374915.1 Sediminibacterium sp.
ACACCTCCATCATATTGTGAAAAACGATACCTTCTGCCAGTGGTATCAATTTGTGTACTATAATGGTATGCAGCCGCCATGTCGGGTTGATAATTAACAGATACGCTAGGTCTTATTTCGTGACGAATACCTTTGATGCTGCTATTCTTACCAAATGTGTAGGTACCAAAAATTCGAGTAGCCGCACTAATACCAAAACTCATTTGACGCGCGGTATTGAGTCCTCGAAATTTAACGGTATCCACTTTTTTATTCACTGAATTCCAGCTCCTAATAAAGCGTTGTCCATACCAGCGCTCTTCATAAGAAATACTAGGGCTAATCGTTACAGGCCCAAGGGCTGGAAGCGACATCGATATTGGAATATTATGAACGGCACCCCACTGCGCGGTATCTAAGAGTCTTTTAAAATTAAACGCCGTATCGTAAAAAGACAATTGATTTTGAATATTACCACTATACCCTATACCAATTTTTTCGTACCATTTACCAGCACCAATTTGCTCTTTGGATTGAAACGGATACAAGGTTACTACGTTAAAGTTGACGGTTGGAAGTTGTAAATTAACGAGTCGTAAATTATTATTTTGGTTATGATTTGCATTCACCGACAAATTGTATTTACCCCTCCAATCTTTAGAATAACTTATGGAAGAACTTAATTGGTTCTGGAAGTTTTGCATGGGGTTATTGAGTAGCAATCTATTAAACCTAGAACTACCAAAATTTACATTGGCAGAAAAACTAGTACCTGGTCTTGCCCGATTATCTCTACTATGGCTCCAATTAAGCATAAATGATTTGTTCTGGTTAAATTCGTCTCCGGTGCCACCAAACCTATTTAAGCTTTTTGTATTTTGAAACGTAAGGTTAAAACCGCCCGTAAATGCATAACGCTTGATATATTTTGAGTTGAGGTTTACGTTCCATCCTCCGTATGAATATATATTGGCCCGAGTGGTGAAATCGAGATAGTCGTTAATGACTTTATAATAACCAAGCCCTTCGAGGCCTAAACCAAAATCTTCAGAAGCAGTAAATGCTGGAGCAAGGATTCCTGAGTGTCTACCTCTATTCAACGGGAAAATACCAAAAGGAATTCCAACAGGCATAGGCACACCTTCAAATTCTGGAAAAGTAGGGCCAGATATGCCTAATTTGTTATTGATGATTTTCATCCGACCCGTTCTGAAGGCAAAGTGTGGCGTATCTAAATTACAGGTTGTAAAACGAGCTTTTTTAGCATAAACAACACTATCATTCATTTTCTTTAATGCTAATGCGTTCACATAGATCTCGCCTTCCTGAAAAAAAGTGTTTTTTGTGAGCCCTTTACCTGTTTCCATATTAAAGGAAATGGTATCACTTATCGATTTCATTTCCCCTTGAACAAAAACGGGCTTACTATCTAATTTTCCGGTTGAATCTGTGCTTCCATATGCTTTAACCATTTTAGATTGCTGGTTGTATCTAATGGTTGCCGCTTCTATGGCTAAATCTTGATAATTGGTTTTAGCCTTACCGTACAAGAAAAACTCCCTTGTGTCTACAATTAAAATCCCAGAATCAGCTGCATTATAGTTGATGGGTACATCTATTGAATCTTTTGATAATTTGAGGGTATCGACCTTTTTTACAAGAGAATCTGTCTTTTTTGGAAGGGTATCGACCTTTTTTACAACAGTATCGATAAATAAAGGGGCATTTTGCCTTAAAAAAGCCCTAGATTCCCACTTAAATGTTAATAAAAGCAAAACTATGCCCATAACAACAGTAGGTGCAGTTTTTATATTAATTTTACGTCGTTTGCTTCTATTCACTAAGCAAAAATAGTGTATGAAAGGTGTAAAATGACTTATATCTAGAATCCTTTAAAGAATTGATATGAAGAAAATACGAATAGCCGCCCTTGTAGGGTCATTTATATTGAGTTTTCAGGCAATTTCTGCACCCTTTCCATCAAATGGTTCAGATCCAAAGCCATTACAAAAACAGCCACTCAAAAGAATCATTATTGATGCAGGGCATGGTGGAGGAGATGTTGGTGCTAGGGGCCGTTATTCCACCGAAAAAGATATTTCCCTTGCTGTAGCATTAAAATTAGAAGTACAATTAAAACAAGCCTTACCAGACGTAGAAATTTTAATGACCCGCAAGACAGACGTTTTTAACTCAGTTGTTGAAAAAGCCGATATCGCAAACCGTTTAAAAGGTGATTTATTTATTTGTATACACGTAAACTCGGCAGGCTCAAGAACCATTAGAGAGGTAGTCGGCTATAAAACGATTACCGTTAGAGGAAAAAAAGGAAAGAAAATAAATAAACAGGTTCCTCAATATAAAATTACACATTTACCAAGTGCTGCTATAGGCACTGAAACATTCATTTATGGTGTTGACAAAACCGAAGAAAGAAAAGCGGCGGCTGGAGAAAGTGTAGACGAATATTTAGACAGTGTTTCATTAAAGATATTGGAAGCGCGAAGACAAACAGATGCCAACGATCCTACCAAACAAATGTTAGCGAATATAATGACGCAACAATATTTTCAAAGAAGTGCTAAACTAGCCCTCACCATCGAAGAAGAATTTCAAAAAGTGGGACGTATCAGTAGACAAGCCCAACAAAGAAAAAAAGGGATATGGGTGTTACAAGCAGTTAGTATGCCAGCTGTACTTGTAGAAACAGGCTTTATCTCAAACCCCGACGAAGAAGACTACCTCAATAGTGAGAAAGGGCAATTAGAAATTTGTGACGTTATCACTAAATCGGTGCGGATTTACAAAAAATCATTAGAGAATCAGATAGGCGTAGGCGGGCAATAAACCTTAATTTTGTTACATGAAGATTTCGAACGAATCAAAAGTTGGAGCACTTACCGCTATTTCCATTACGGTTCTTATACTAGGTTTCAACTTTTTAAAGGGAAAGACATTGTTTAAAACCGGCAACTATATTTTTGCCAAATATGCAGATACCAAAGGACTCATGGTGTCAAATCCAGTTTATGTAAACGGGTTTCAAGTAGGAAGTGTTATTGACATTGAAAATACAGATTACAATTTACATTCCATTTTAGTAACGATTAAACTAAATGAAAACTATAAAATTCCAGTAAACTCTGTTGCTAGCATCAAAGACAATCCACTCGGCACTCCAAGTATTGTAATTAAACTGGGTAGTAATACTAGTTTTTTAAAGCCACAAGACACAATTGCCACTAGAAGCTCTATTGGGCTTTTTGATGAAGCCATGAATAAATTAGAGCCTGTAACAGATCAAATAAAAGTTACGGTACAATCACTTGATAGTGTATTAAAAAACATCAACCGTATATTTGACCCTAATACAAAAAATAATTTACAAGCAGCAATAGCCAATATCAATACTACAACAGCTAGCTTAATTGTTTCTGCAGCTGCTATCGAGCAAATGCTAGATAAACAATCTGGGGCTATTACTAGTTCTGTAAACAACATCAATAGCGTAACTAAAAACCTAGCAGACCATAATAAAGAAGTAGCTGCTACCCTATCCAACCTAGAAAAAACCACCAATAAATTAGCAAGCGCTGACATTACCGGAACCATTGGTAATTTAAAAACGGCTATTGATCATTTAAATGTGCTTGTTAAAAAGGCAGCCAGCGATGAAGGAAGTTTGGGCAAACTCATCAACGACAAAACACTCTACAATAACCTAAATAATAGTTTAAAGAGTGCGAATACATTAATCGATGACTTACGTATACATCCAAAAAGATATGTGCAGTTTTCTGTTTTTGGCAAGAAAGAAAAAAGTAGTCCGCTGCTAGCACCGATTATAGACACTGCTAGTATCAACAAACAATAATGGCCAATTTTTTTAAACGATACCTATCAATTTGGCTCTTGCTTGTTGCATTTCACTCAAATGCGCAACCTGGAAAACCAAAAGATAATATCCAGCCAAATGGTGTTACCCAAGAAAATTTCCTTTATATTCTTGCTGCAGATAAACAATATCTTCAAAAAACAGATACAAGCCAACTTGTCTCATATGCCGGCAATGTAAAAGTAAGGCAAGGAAAAACACTTTTCTACGCCGATAGCGCAATCATCAACCCTATTTTAAATACGCTCGAATCTTTTGGCAATGTGCATATCAATGACGCGGACAGTGTTCATATTTATTCCCAATACTTAAAGTACAACGGGATAGAAAAGAAAGCACTATTAACGACTAAAGTAAGATTAACCGATGGGAAAAGTACACTTACCACCGAAAACTTAACCTATGATGTAAATTTAAAGTTAGGCACTTACTTAAACGGCGGTAAAGTAGTAAATAAAAAAACAACGCTCACAAGCACCGAGGGTAATTATTATGGAGATAGCAAAGACATATTTTTTTATAAAAATGTTTTACTAGTTCAGCCAAATGGAACCATTAGAACAGATAGTCTACAATACAATACAATAACAGAGGTTTCTACTTTCATAAGTCCAACCATAATCAAAGATAAAAAAGGCCTTACCATTAAAACCAAAGAAGGTTTTTATGATATAAAAAGGAAAATCGCCAACCTTTATAAACGCTCCATCATTGAGGATTCAACATTTAGCATCACCGCCGATGAAATTGCAATTGATAGCGTAAATGGGCTTAGTGAATTTAGGGGCAATGCTGTGTACAGAAGCAAAGATAAAAAGCAAGGTTTTGATATGATTGCCAACAACATCAAAACAAATAATAAAAGGAGCACCATCATGGCAACACAGATACCACTCCTCATTATTAAACAGGGTGCTGATTCTGTTTTTATTACAGCAGACACTTTATTTTCTGGACGTGTCATTGATTTATTGAAAATAAAAAAAATACCTTCTTTAAGACCAACGCCCATTGATACCACATTCAACAAATCCATCATTAAAGACACCATAAAAGTTGCAAGCGTCAAACCAATAATCAAAAAAGGCAATACAAAAAACCTGGTCGATTCAGCTAAATTAAATCTTGTCGCTACTCCACCGGTTGATAGTACATTAAAGTATTTTGAAGCCTATAAAAATGTAAAAATATTTTCCGACTCATTACAGGCAGTTGGTGATAGTTTGTTTTTTTCAGGATCGGACTCCGTGTTCAGACTATTTAATGAGCCCATTTTATGGGCGCAGGAAAATCAAATTAGCGGTGACACCATTTATTTATTTTTGAAAAATAAAAGGCCAGAGCGACTATATGTTATTGACAATGCCTTAAGTATAAGTAAAGTTGATAGTAGTATTTATTTTAACCAAGTTAGAGGTAATAGCATTGACGCTCTTTTTGATTCTACAGGACAAGTTCATTTTTTAACTGCCAAAGGAAGCGCCGAAAATATCTACTACGCCCAGGACGAACAAAAAGGTTTTGTAGGCGTCAATAAAAACAGCTGTGACCTAATTGAAATTAACTTTACCGATGGTAAACCTAAGCGTGTAAAATTCATTAATAATTTAGAAGGCGGCCTCCTACCAATGCGGGGCAAAACCAATCATGACGAGCTCAAACTTAAAAGCTTTAACTGGCAAGATAAACTCAGGCCAAAAAGTAAGTTTGATATTCTAACGGGTAATTAAATTCGATTACAAATAAGCATGCTGTAACATAAATACCGCAGCACCTGCTAAAAATCCTATCAGCGCAATCCAAGATACTTTTTTAAGGTACCAGAAAAAATCGATTTTTTCAATCCCCATTACGGCTACACCTGCCGCAGATCCTATAATCAAACATGATCCACCTGTTCCAGCTGTATATGCGAGTAGCTCCCAAAAATAATGATCCTGTGGATACTGCTCAAGTGTATACATACTTTGCAAAGCTGCCACAAGTGGTACGTTATCAAACACAGCAGATAATAATCCAATAGCAATAGCTACTATATTGATATTGCCAATACTACTATTTAAATAGGCAGCCATTTGAGGCAAAACACCCACATATTCGAGTGAGGCTATAGCCATTAGTATACCAAAGAAAAATAAAATACTAGGTGTGTCAATTTTACGGATGGCATGATTCACAGACAAAATACCCTTTTCATCATCTGCCTTTTTCTTATGCAATAGTTCAGTAACAACCCAAATAATACCTAAACAAAGTAGCATACCCATGTATGGTGGTAAATGCGTAAAGGTTTTAAAGATGGGCACAAAAAGTAAGCAGCCAATGCCCACATAAAAAATGAGGTTACGCTCAAAAACGTTTGAGTTAAAGTTTAAATTATTTTCAATAACTGGTTTTAAAGTAATAGGGCCCTTAATTAAATAATTAACAATGAGTGTAGGTAATGCCATACTCACCAAACTGGCAAAAAATACCTGCTTCACAATATTTATCGGGGTAATTTGACCGCCTATCCATAGCATGGTCGTAGTAACATCGCCGATGGGACTCCAGGCACCTCCTGCATTGGATGCGATGATAACGAGACCCAGTAGTAACCACTTTACTTTTTTATCCTGAATTAACTTATTTAAAATGGAAATCATTACAATCGTAGTTGTAAGATTATCAAGTACTGCCGATAAGAAAAAAGTAATAAGCGCAATAAGCCAAACAAGCTTTGTTTTATGGGTGGTTTTTATAGCTTCTGCAATTTGCTGAAATCCATCATGTGCGTCAATTAATTCCACAATGGTCATGGCGCCTAGTAAAAAAAATACAATTTCACTAATCGCACTTAAATGATGTGTAAGGGAATCAATTACTATTTCTTTATTGTCGGCATTGAGTACAATAAGCGTCCAACAAAGCACTGCTGTAATAAGTGCAGTTGCAGATTTATTTATTTGAATGCTTTGCTCTAATGTTATGGCGATATAACCAACTACAAACAGCACTAATAAAAAAGACACCATACTTTACATTGATTAACTAAGTTAATGTATTCATGCGTTATGCTGCTATTCAGGGTCTTGGGTGAGCATCATTAAATAAGCCTTAATAAAGCCATCAATTTCGCCATCCATTACAGGACCTACATTACCTACTTCATAATCGGTACGGTGATCTTTAATCATCTTGTATGGATGAAATACATAGCTACGTATCTGACTTCCCCACTCTATCTTTTTCTTGTTGGCATTGGTGGCATTGAGGGCTTCTTGGCGCTTGCGTAGTTCCTCTTCATAAAGCCTACTCTTAAGCATCTTTAATGCAAGCTCTCTATTTTCACCTTGGGTTCTGGCCTGCTGGCACTCCACTATAAAAC
>JBEITL010000150.1:0-4263 GCA_040374915.1 Sediminibacterium sp.
AAATGCAATACGCGTTAAGTTTTTCATAGGATTTTATTATGAGTGTCCTGTAATTTACAATAAATTTTAAATACTATGATGAGAATAGTCCCAAAAAAAGGCCCCTATTAATAGGAGCCTTTTTTCGTATTTTTCTACACTTAAAAATTCAAATTATTGACCCAATTTCACAACATCTTTTGTATCGTAAATAGGCCACTCGTAAGAAATTTTTCCGTCTTTATTGATGCCATAAGAATCAAATAGAACAGATTTACCTACTTCCCCTTTTTTAGACTTCCAAGACAATTCCACCCAAACATGTCCATATTTATTTCCGTCAGGCATAGTAACTACTTCTATGATGCTATTTCCCATAGTAACATTACCATCCATTAACTCTCTTTGTTTTTTAAACCCTTCAATAAGCGCTGGAATTTTAACACCTACTGTTGTGTCAGTTGCTGAAGGCCATCCATTATGAACTGATCTTGCTGTATCTGCATAAGTAGAAGCATAAGCAGTCCAATCTCCATCCGCCCAAGCAGTAATACTTTTTTTAATTAAATCTACATCTGGACCTGAAGTAGTTACAGTTCCGGTTGCACTTGCAGCGTTATCCGTTTTAACTTCTGTGGGAGCACATGCAAAAATGGTAGTTGCTGTTACAAATAATAAAACAATTTTTTTCATTTTTAAAGTTTTTGGTTAATGAAATGATCATTAAATATATTAGTTTCTTTCTAAAACTAAAAATTTTTTATGTTAACTTAATATAATACCGCCTTTAAACTAGGCTCTGTTTTAAAATCATCTAAAGGAAACATGGGTCTTTCAATCTTTTTATAAGGCAGTCTCTTTAAATCTTGGTCTACCCCACCTGGTGTAGTGGCCATGATCCAGTCTGCTCTTAAATCATATAACTCAGGCACTAAGTAGCCAATTTTAACTACCACTATATCCGATTTTCTTGGACTTAAACCAAGTCTTGTATAATCCGATTCTAAATGATATGGTTTTCTTTTCTGCGTCACAATTACATGTACCGAACCCACTTTAACTGCCACTTCCACTTCTGCATTAATATCTCCTTTGTAAATAGACTCTACCACACCTGTTAATAAAACAGGTGGTGCATATCTATTATCAATAGCCGCGCCCACAAGTGCAGTTACTTTTCCACCCACACCTACTTTAAGCGCTTCTTTCACTAGTGCTGGCCCAGGAATTGAGGCATATATAACAGAAGGCCCTGCATCTGTTTTAAATTCTTTTCTTTCTAGTATTTGTTTCAATGTCCAAGTGACATCTCCGGCTCCACCTGCTGTGGGGTTATCTCCCATATCACTTATTAAATAAGGATGTACTTTACTTGCAATGGCTAAATTCAAACTCTCTTCCAAACTAGCAGTGGGTGCTACAAAAACAAAATCGTTTCTAACTGCCCAAAAACTTTTCGCAATGGACTCTGCAGTAGCAGTCACTTTTTGTTGGTCATCTCCAGTTACTACCACGGCTGCGTGGTTACGAGGGGCATCGGCCCAAGCATAGCCAATCCAAATAGCTGCATCAATAATACCTTCCTGACTAGTGGCTGCTGGCAGTTGCGCATATAAAGATTTACCAGGTTCAATTCTTGTACTTGTTTTTTCTCCTGGTAATAAAATAGGAACACCTACCCATGCTTTATACTTTGGTTTTCCTTTTCCATTCATAAGTCTGGTCACTAAATTAGACACCGCTCTTCTTTTTGATTCTATTGCATCTTCATGAGGTGCCATTCTAAAACAAGTAATAAAATCAGAATTCTTTGCTAAGTCCAACGATACATTACCATGTAAATCCATGGAAGTAGAAATTAACACTTCAGTCCCCACTACGGCTCTAATTTGTTTTATAAAATCGGCTTCAGGATCGTCCATGCCTTGCACACTCATAGCACCATGTATATCAAAGAATATTCCATCATAAGGTGCATTTTGTTTTAACATTTGAATGGACTTCGAAACAAGAGAAGCATAGGCTTCTTTAGTCACTATTCCGCCTGGTAAGGCATGACCATATAATAATGGAATCCAAGTAGCTTGTTTTCTTAAACTAGAATCGGGTTGTAAAAAAGGATATTCCTTAAAAATAGAATCTCCTACACTTGCATGAAAATCTTCTTCATGGGTGAGTGCGGGTGAAAAAGTACTTGACTCAATAGCTAAACCCATAATAGCAATACGAGGAAGTTTTGCTTCAGTTTTGGGTTGCGTACAACTGAAAGCAAACATTGCAATAAAAGACCCTGCAATAATTTTGATAAGTAGGTTAGTATTTTTTTTCATAATTATTATATTTTTATTTTTTTAAGCAGTTCTAAGTTCTTAAAGGGTTATTATGACTATGAATTTACTTAAAACAAGCAATATTCTTGAAATAGTTATTCCTATGTTTCAAACATTGTCTATTTTTAGCAAAACAAACAACCATGGAAGATCAAAATTTCAAAAACCATGCTAAAATGGTTCCAGGATTTCACTATGTAACACTACCTGCTATTCTAATTATTCTAATAGCCTCTGTGAACTATTTTATTCAAAGCACAGCAGAAAACAAGTATCTAGGTGCTAGCTTATGTCTACTTTCTATTATTGTATTTTTATTAGCATGGTATGCACGTGGTTTTGCTCTAAAAGCGCAGGATAGAGCTATTCGTGCTGAAGAAAATTTCAGATATTATTTAGCCACTGAAAAAGTATTTCCAAAAGAATTACGCATGGGCCAAATTATAGCTTTACGTTTTGCGAGTGATGATGAATTCGTAGCCTTAACAGCAAAAGCTATTGCAGAAAACTTATCCAATAAGCAAATCAAAGAATTGATTAAAAATTGGAAAGCCGATCACAACAGAGTCTAATTTAAATTAACTTTAGAATTAGATTCTATCTTCCTACTGCCGGTATCACAGGTAAACTTTCGTTGCCCGTTTCATTCACAGCTTGTACTGCAAAGAAATAATTATCCTTGCTATAAGGAAGTCTCATCTCTAAACTTTCTGTGTACACTTTCTTTTGCCATACTGGGCTAGTGGTTTCTCTTATTAATATATAGTAACCTTTTACCGATCCAGTTTTAGGCGCCTTCCAATATAAGTAACTTGAGTTGGTTAGTTTTTTCACATCTAGCTTAACCTCCTCAGGTACAGCAGGCGCCTTCGCTAAATTGGCCAAGTTGGCCAAGTTCATACTGGTATTTTTTCTGAGGTATTCAAAATCGATATGCTCTATCAGATCTCCATATTTAATTCCATTCTCCACTCTTATATCTTGGTGTTGACGCGTATAGTTCTCATTCATTTCTGTAATTCTTACAGCAGCAAATCCATTTTCTACAAAGGCAGTATGATCGCCTCCTCTTAAAAAACGGTCGTTTCTGTATATCATCATTACTTCTAAGTTTTCTACATAACGCTCTCCTACTTCTTTCACATAACGCGCCAATTGTCTTGACCTACCATCGTTCTCTAATCCAAGACTACGAATTTGCATAGCCACTCTTCCTGTATCAGTTACCGATAAGCCTTCACTAAAAACACGAATGCGTGTGTTGTCCACAATATTGGTTTCATTACTATTATTAGAACCCATAATATCATTATTCAAGACTGCCTCAATTTTCCAATTTTCTTTCTTGGCTTTATTTGCCATAAAATAAGCGCCCAACAAACCTTGCTCTTCTCCACTTACTGTTACAAAAATAATGGTAGCAGGAAAACTATGTTTACTCATCACTCTTGCACATTCCATTACAGCCACTGTTCCACTTCCATCGTCATTGGCTCCTGGCGAATCGCCTACACTATCCATTTCATTGGAACGTCTACTATCCAAATGCCCACTAATGACAAAAATTCTTTTATCGTTAGGGTCGGTACCTTTTAAAGTAGCCACTACATTGCCTAAAATAATGGGTCTATTCACCCTTCTTTTATCGGCGTTATAAGTGGTGGTATCTATAAAGGCAGTCAATCTTCCATTACTTGCCTTTGCGTATTCATTAAACCTAGTTAATATCCAAGCCCTTGCTGCACCAATGCCTTTTGTATTACTTGATTGATTACTTAGTGTGGCCCTAGTGCCAAAGCTAACTAGCTTAGTCAAATTCTGTGATAAGCTATCTACACTTATTTCTTTGACCATCGCATCTATCTCCCCATCTTTTTTAATGATTTGTTGAGAAAATGAATTGGCTACCGCACTTAATAAGAAAACTACTAAAAAAATAATTTTGTTCTTCATG
>JBEITL010000064.1:0-6924 GCA_040374915.1 Sediminibacterium sp.
GGCTCTATTGCGATGGGCTTGGGTGGCTATCTTGCTGGAAAAACAGATATTGAACATTATGATTCTGAATTAAAACGTGAAGCCTATGAAATTAAACATTTACGTGAGCGTGAGATTTCAGAAGTTGAAGAAATACTTTCAGAATATGGGCTTAAAGGGAGTGCGCTTAAAACAGTCGTTAAGTCCATCACTTCTAATCGTGAACGCTGGCTAAAATTCATGATGAAATTTGAATTAAATTTAGAAAGGCCTGACCCAAAAAGAGCTATGATCAGTGCGTCTACTATTGCAACCTCTTATATTGTAGGTGGGCTCATTCCCTTGATGCCTTATTTCTTTATATCTGACATCATGACCGCACTAAAAATCTCAGTCATTGCAACAAGTATTGCACTCGTACTTTTTGGTTGGATTAAAGGTCGCTTTACAGGTGTGAATCAAGGACGTTCAGCTATGCAAACACTTGTAATTGGAGCCTTAGCTTCTTCGGCTGCTTTTGGCTTAGCTCATCTATTATCATAAAAGTTTCATAAATATAAACCGCTCTTATTCATTGATTTAATTGTAAAATAAGGCCTTAAAAGAAACGTTCGTTTCCATGTTTTATTTTTAGAATTGGGGCTTTACTTGCAACAGTTTTTTTTGTCATCTAGATCTTTTTTACTTATCGGTTTTCTATTGTTTTCTTTAGTTGGCTGTCAAAAACCTCCAGAGCAAAATGGCATGCCACCTAATTTTGTTTTGCCCGTGACCATGCTTGAATCCATACCTGTATCGATGCCTATTACAGCCGAAGCTGTAGGCCAAACAGAGGGAGCTAAGGAAGTTGAAATTAGACCTCGTGTTGGCGGTATTTTATTAAAACGAAAATACAATGAAGGTTCTCCGGTTAAAGCGGGTCAAATTTTATTCAATATTGATCCCGAGCCATATAAAATTGCTTTGAATCAAGCGCGTGCACAATACAATCAGAGCCTTGCACGAGCCGAACAAGCAAAGCGCGAAAAAAAACGCTTAGAAGGTTTAATTGAATCTCAGTCCATAAGCCAGCGTGAATTTGATAATGCAACATCAGATGAATCAATTAGTAATGCAGCTCTCGCTCAAAGTCGAGCAAATTTAAGGCAGGCGGAGCTTAATCTTTCTTATACCAATGTTACTGCTCCTGTCGATGGTATTTCTGGTCGCTTTCAATTTTCTGAAGGCGCCCTCATTTATGCAAATACAAGCCTGCTTACGACATTAGCTCAAGTGAATCCAATTTGGGTGCGATTTAGTTTTTCAGATAATGAGCTTAAGCAATTAGGTGGTGCATTAAATGAAAAAAATATTCAGGAAGTTTCACTCACTCTTCCCGATGGGAGTGAATACCCTAAGAAGGGCAAAATAAATTTTGCTGCAAGTGAAATCAATCCATCACTTGGCACTCAAGAACTCCGGGCGACATTTGAAAATAATGAGCGTCAAATTTTACCCGGCCAATTTGTTCGTGTGCGTGTGACTACAGGCAAAAAAGATGGTGTATTTTTATTGCCTCAATTAGCTGTTCTTAATTCTGACCAAGGTAAATTTGTATTTGTCGTCAATGAAAAAAATCAAGCCACACCTCGTCCGGTTATTGCGGGCGAATGGAAAGGTAAAGATTGGGTTATTCTAGGTGGTCTTCAAGCGGGCGATAAAGTCATTATCGATAATCTTATTAAAGTTCGTCCTGGCATGCCTGTCACCAACATGCCTAGCTTTAAAAAATAATGAGTAAATTTTTTATTACGCGGCCCATTTTTGCTGCGGTAATCTCAATCATTATTGTCTTGGCTGGTATTGCAGCTGCGCTTAAATTGTCCATTGCACAATATCCACAAATCGCGCCACCTACAGTCATTATTACTGCAAGCTATCCCGGTGCAAGCGCCGAAACACTTTCGAAAACAGTTGCAGGCCCTATTGAAGAGCAATTAAGCGGTGTTGAAGGCTTGCTTTATTTTAATTCGACCACTGATTCTAGCGGCACACTGAACATTACCGCGACTTTTGAAATTGGCACAAATATTAACCAAGCAACTTTCAATGTAAGTAACCGTGTCAACATTGCAGCTCCTCGCTTACCAGAAACAGTAAGACGTTCGGGTGTGGTTGTACAAAAAAAATCAAACGATATTCTTTTAGTTGTGATGCTGACATCAAAAGACAAACAATTTGATCCGCTTTATTTAAGTAACTACGCAACTCTTAATGTTTTAGATGAAATCAAACGTGTTAAGGGTGTAGGTGACGCCAATATTTTTGGTGCGCGCGATTACTCTATGCGTATTTGGCTTAAACCAGACCGTATGGCGCAACTTCATATCACTACTTCAGACATTGCTGCAGCGATACAAAGTCAAAATGCCCAATATGCCGCTGGTAAAATTGGTCAAGAGCCCTCTTTAAGTGACCAACAGCTCGTATATACCGTTAATGCAAAAGGCCGCTTGCTCGATCCTAATGAATTTGGAAATATTATTATCAGAGCTGGTGGGCCTAACGGTATTCTTTATCTTAAAGATATTGCGCGGGTCGAATTGGGTTCACAAACTTACGATATCAATACAACGTTAAATGGTAAGCCAGGCGTAGGGATTCCTATTTTCCTTCAAACAGGAGCTAACGCTCTTGACACAGCGAAGGGCATTAAAGAAAAAATGGCTGAACTTAAAGATCGCTTTCCTAAAGGAATGGATTTTGAAATTCCTTATGACACCAGTAATTTTGTAAAAGCTTCCATGAAAGAAGTATTTAAAACGCTGGGTGAAGCAATGCTTCTTGTGGTGATTGTTGTATTTCTATTTTTACAAAACTGGCGCGCCACTTTGATTCCTATTATCGCCGTGCCTATATCGCTGATAGGTACTTTTGCAGGCCTATATCTTTTTGGTTTCTCAATTAACACACTGACGCTTTTTGCCATGGTCTTGTCTATTGGTATCGTGGTTGATGACGCCATTGTCGTTTTAGAAAATATAGAACGCTTAATGGCAGAAGAAAAACTTACTCCGATTAAAGCTGCTATTAAATCTATGGAACAAGTCTCTGCCGCTGTCGTTGCCATTGTATTAGTGTTATGTGCTGTATTTGTGCCGGTCGCATTTATGGGCGGTATTGCAGGAGAGCTCTATCGTCAATTTGCTGTAACTGTGGCTATTGCTGTTGTAATATCTGGAGTAGTTGCTCTGACACTCACTCCGGCGCTCTGTGCCATTATCTTAAATCCAAAATCTATCCATTCAAAATTTTTTGATCGCTTTAATAATGGGTTTAATCACTTAACTCATTTTTATATTAAAGTTGTTAAAGGCACTTTGCATCATCGTTTAATTGGTGGCATGGTTTTTGGTGGCATTGTCATCGCCTCTATTTTTCTTTTTAAATTCACACCTACTAGCTTTATTCCTTCGGAAGATCAGGGCTATGTCATTACAGCGGTGATGTTACCGGATGGCGCTACAATTAGCCGTACTTCTAAAACAACGGAAGCCGTGCGTTCCGCAATTGCCAGTGATCCTGCAAGTGCTTTTCAGTTTGCTGTAAATGGGTATGATCTGATTGGAGGTGGCAACAAATCAAATGCAGCTACGATATTTGTGAGATTAAAAGACTGGGCCGAAAGAGAAAGCTCCGCGAGTGATATTGTAAAAAAACTTTTTGGTATTGGTATGATGCAGCCCGATGGACTTGCCATTGCATTTAACCCTCCTTCAATTCGTGGATTAGGTAGCTCAGGCAGCATGGAAACTTATATCCAAAGTAAAAGTGACACTGATCCATTACGTTTATTTGCTGCAGTCAATTTATTTGTTGAAGCGCTTAAGAAAGAACCTCGCCTTTCAGGTATTAATACTTTTTTTAGGCCTACCGTACCGCAACTTTTTATTGAAGTAGATGAGGCTAAAGCAATGAGCTTGGGCATTCCTATTTCAAGTATTTATGACACCCTGCAAAGCACTATGGGCTCACTATATGTTAATGACTTTAATAAATCAGGGAGAACATA
Source organism: Sediminibacterium sp. (assembly GCA_040374915.1). GTDB lineage: Bacteria > Bacteroidota > Bacteroidia > Chitinophagales > Chitinophagaceae > Sediminibacterium. The sequence continues at coordinate 4,031 of JBEITL010000064.1, forward strand.
TCGTGTTCAACTTCAAGCAGATGCACCTTATCGAATGAAGCCAGATGATCTCGGAAAAGTATATGTTCGATCAAATACAGGGGCTATGATTCCTCTCTCAGCAATTAGCACGGTCAATAGTATTTTAGGTGCTGAACAACTCGAACGCTTTAACGGACTTCTCTCAGCAAAAGTACTAGCAGGGGGTGCGCCTGGCGTCAGTTCGGGGGACACCATTAAGCTTGTTGAAAAAATTGCTAAAGAAAGTTTACCTGAAGGCTATCAAATGGCTTGGACAGGACAAGCCTATCAAGAAAAGCGCACAGGATCTGCAGCACTCTTCGCATTTGGTTTTGCCATTATTATGGTGTTCCTGATTTTAGCCGCACAGTTTGAAACATGGGCACTTCCTCTCGCAGTAATTATGGCTGTGCCATTTGCACTGACTGGCGCTCTCATTGCAGTCATGATCCGCGGCATGCCAAATGATATTTTTTTTCAGATTGGCTTAATCACCCTGATTGGCCTCGCTGCTAAAAATGCAATTTTAATTGTGGAATTTGCGAGTCAAAAAATGGAAGAAGGTATGCCCCTCATGGAGGCTGCGGTTGAAGCTGCGCGTCTCCGATTTAGACCTATTGTAATGACATCGATGGCATTCGTTTTTGGTATTGTCCCTCTTGTTGTCGCAACAGGTGCAGGTGCTGCGGCACGCCAATCTATGGGAACAGGCGTCTTTGGGGGCATGATTTTAGCAACCTTTGTTGCAACGATTTTTATTCCACTCTTTTTTGTCTGGTTAACTGGAAATCATATTCGTCATCATGGTCATATAGATGAGGATAAAAAATAAAATGATGATGCGTTTTATTTTCCTTTGCTTATCTTTTAGTCTCATAAGCTGCACTTTAATCGGCCCTGACTACAAGCGCCCAGAAATTAATTTGCCCAACGCTTATCGCCAGGAAATTAATAAAGACAATGTAGGGACAGATTTAAATATGTGGTGGAAGCTTTATCAAGACCCAGCGCTTGATGAGTTAATGGATAAAGCATTAAAGAAAAATACAGATATTAACGCAGCAATTGCACGCCTGGAAGAAGCTGATGCATACCTACAACAAATAGGAGCGGCTTTGATACCGTCGATAGATTTAACGTCTCAAGGAAATAGGACTAAAGCTACTGAAACCGGTATTGTACCCTCAAATTTTGTAAAACCTTTTCGTAAAAATTTCAATATTCAACTTGGCACATCATTTGAGCTAGATTTTTGGGGAAGATTACGTCGAGCAAAAGAATCAGCTCGTGCAGAATATATTGCATCGCAATATTCAAAAGACACTGTGGTATTAAGTTTACAAAGTACTCTTGCAAGTAATTACTTATTATTACGAAGCATCGATTCGCAAATACTCGCTTTAAAAGATAATGTTGGATATCGGAAAGAAAATTTAGAGCTAACTAAAAAGCGTTTAGAGAGCGGACTTATATCTGCACTCGATCTTCATCAGGCTGTTGCGGCTTTTAATAATCTATCTGCTCAACTGAGTGATCTTATTCGTCAACGTGAAGTTGTTTCTAATCAGCTTATTCTTTTATCAGGCGATATGAATTTAAATATTCCTGAAAATAGATTAGACGCTTTGATCACGCCTCCTATACCACCAGCTAATATGCCCTCATCGCTTTTAGAATCAAGGCCAGATGTTAAAGAAGCCGAACAAGTAATGATTGCAGCTAATGCAAATATTGGGGTAGCTAAAGCAGCGCTTTTTCCAAATATTATTCTTACGGCAAATTTCGGAAGAGAGAGTGCTGAATTAAAAAATGTTAATAAAACTGGTTCAGATATATGGGGAATAGGTTTAGGCTTGACACTACCAATTTTTGATTCGGGAAGAGCTCAAGCGAAAGTTAGTCAAGCAACAGCCAAACAAAAACAAGCGCTTAGCTATTACGAATCTTCCATACAGAATGCTTTTAAAGAAGTAAATAATGCACTTGTATCTTTAAAAGAATACACCGAGCAAGAAAATGATTTAAAACTCACACAAGATGCGGCGAAGAAGGCTATGGATATTGCATCGAACCGATACAAAGCCGGTTATTCAAATTATCTGGAATATCTTGATGCTCAGCGTGTATACAATGATGCGTCGATTGCTTATATTCAAAAAAGGCAGTTAAGATTAATTGCGAGCGTTGAATTATTTAAATCTTTAGGTGGGGGTTGGTCTGTAAAGTTAGAAAATAGTTAAAACTATTATTGTTTTAATCTTTTTTTAGCTTTTTCAATCGATTTTTTGACTTGCTCAAAAGATGTGCCGCCAATGTGATTTCTCGATTTAATTGAACCCTCGAGGGTAAGATAGCTATACACATCGCTTGAAATCACTTTACTAAATTTTTTCAATTCATCTATCTTGAGCTGTGATAAATCACATTTCTTTTTAATAGCTGCATTTACAGCTTTTGCAACAATCTCATGCGCATCTCTAAATGCCACACCCTTGATCACAAGATAATCGGCCAAGTCTGTTGCAGTTGCATAACCTTTTAAAGCAGCTTCTTTCATATTTTTTTCATTCACCGAAATGCTTTTAAGCATGTCTGCATAAATGGTGAGTACATCTAAAATAGTATTTGCAGTATCAAAAAGAGGCTCTTTATCTTCTTGGTTGTCTTTATTATAGGCAAGTGGTTGCGCTTTCATAAGCATAAGAAGGCTCATTAAATGGCCTGTGACTCTTCCTGTTTTTCCTCTCACCAATTCAGGTACATCTGGATTTTTTTTCTGCGGCATGATGGATGAACCAGTACAAAATCTATCAGCAATTTCAACAAATCCAAACATAGGGCTCGACCACATGATGAGCTCTTCTGAAAATCTTGATAAATGGGTCATGAGTAAA
>JBEITL010000153.1:0-4235 GCA_040374915.1 Sediminibacterium sp.
AAGTTTGGTTCACGCATACCAAGGATGTATAATTTTGCAGTTTCTAATATTGTAATAGGTTCAATTATTAAAGCGGTATCTGGTTTTGCCATCAAAAGATCCATGCCATCACTTTCTGTGCAAACTTTACAACACTGGTATCAAAAAAATTATGTGGCACCAAAATCACCTATAAAAACGGTGTATTTATTTTGTGATGAGTTTACCAATTATAACGATGCACATATTGGTATTAAAGCGGTACAATTATTAACTGCACTTGGTTATGCTGTAGAGATACCGGTTCATGAAGAGAGTGGGCGAACATGGCTTTCAAAGGGGCTTGTTAGAAAAGCAAAAATAATTGCCAATAAAAATATTGAATTGTTAAGTGGATTGGTAACTGCTGAGCGTCCATTAATTGGTATTGAGCCTTCTGCAATTTTAACTTTTAGAGATGAATACCCTGATTTAGCAACGGATCAAAATTTAATGGCAGCACATCATTTATCAGTTAATAGTTTTTATATCGACGAATTTTTAGCCAAAGAAATAGCTTCCGGAAATATCACAAAAGATAGATTTACAACAAATACTAAATCTCTTTTACTGCACGGTCATTGTCAGCAAAAAGCCATTGGATCTATTGCTGATTCTGTTGCTGTTTTGTCTCTTCCTGCAAATTATAAAGTAGAAACCATCCCGTCGGGATGTTGTGGTATGGCAGGGTCTTTTGGGTACGAAAAAGAGCATTACGATGTTTCTATGCAAATAGGGGAGCTTGTACTATTTCCTAAGGTAAGATCTATCGCTGGCGGTTGCACTGTTTCTGCTCCCGGAACCAGTTGCAGACATCAAATTAAGGATGGAACAGGTGAAAAAGCCCTTCATCCAGTAGAAGTGCTCTATGAGGCGCTTGTTTAATTTTATCTAACTTATTGGCTTTGAATCTTCAATATTTATTTGTTCAATATTAATATCTATATTAACTTTGTAATTCAAAGTACTTTTAAAATAATATTATGAATCAAGAACAGGAACAATTGCAGGCACTTCAGGGGATCAAGCAACTGATGGAGCGTTCTAGCAAGTTTTCATCTATAAGTGGTATTGCTGGGGTAGTTGTAGGTGTTTTGGCAACCCTTGTTTTTGCCTGCATTACCTATTTTAATATCACAAACGTTACAGATTTAGCGGTTGTGTTTACCATAACCTTGGTGGTTTCATTAATATCCGGGGTTTACTTTTCGGTAAAAAAGGCAAAAAAGAGAAATGAAAAGGTTTGGGATAGCACGGCAAGGCGTTTTGTGCTCAACTTTTTTATACCCTTAATAATGGGAGGTGTAATGTGTTTGCTATTTGCCTATCATCAACAATTTCAATTTATACCCTCTTTTATGTTGGTATTTTATGGCATGGCTTTATTAAATGCTAGTAAGTTTTCGATAGATACTATTTGGTATTTGGCGGTGCTTGAATTACTGCTTGGTATTGCTGCTGCATTTTTTGTAGAATCTGGTTTGTGGTTTTGGATGATTGGGTTTGGGATTTTACATATTGTCTATGGCTTTATTATTTATTATAAATACGAGCAGTGAAATATTTTATAGACACATTAAATAAGGCTTTTGAGAGTAGGATTCGGCTTGGTATTATGTCTATACTGATGGTGAATGACCAAGTAGATTTTACCATGTTAAAAGACCTGCTTGATATTACCGATGGAAATATGGCGAGTCATATTAGTGGACTTGAAAAGCTTGGTTATTTAAAAGTGACCAAACAATTTATTGGTAAAAAACCAAACACTTCGTATGCCGCTACCGAATCTGGCAAAGCTGCTTTTGCTGAACACGTAAAGGCTTTAGAAAAATTATTACAAACAAAAATATAAGCATGTCAAATTCAATTATAGAAAATATAGGTAACCCCGCTGCGCTTGAAACCATGTACCGACAAGATGCAGCTCAGTTTAAACAGGATTTCGATGCAGCATACGAAAGTATTAAAGACGAGCCTGTAGCAAGGGTTTGGCATGAACGCTTGCATTATGTGCAGCCAGGTGTAAACTGGGGAAACAAAAATGAATTGTGGATGGTTATTTGTGTTGCTGCTGTTGCATCAATCGTTGCACTTGTGCCTAATTTTATAAAAATTGAAGAGGATGTTTATTATTCCCGAAATATTGGCCTGATATTATTTGGTGCATTAATGGCTTATTTTATATTTAAGCAAAAGCAGGTTTTATCCAGCATTATTATTCCGGTTGTAATTACAGTAGCCTCTGTGGTATATATGAATTTACTACCCAATTTACCCAAGAGCGATTCTATTGTTCAGGCGGCCATTCATATGCCACTATTATTATGGGTTGTTTTTGGATATGTATTTATGAATGGAGGTTTTACAAAGAGTAATAGTAGGATATCATTTTTACGATTTAATGGCGATTTTATGGTGATGTCGGGGCTGATGCTTATAGCGGGTGGGTTATTTTGCGCAATTACCATTGGGTTATTTTCATTGATAGGCGTAAGAATTGAAAACTATTTTCAAGATTATTTGGTACCCATTGGATTATCATCGGTACCAGTAGTTGCGGCATTTTTGGTTCAAAACAACAACCAGTTGGTAAGTAAAATATCGCCAGTGATAGCCAGGATTTTTACACCCATTGTTTTTGTTACCCTTTTTATATTTATTGCTACCGTTATTGCAACGGGTAATTACCCCAACTCAAACAGAGACTTTTTGATGTTATTTAATGTGCTTTTGGTAGCCGTTATGGCACTTATCTTGTTTTCCTTAACAGAAATTACAAAGTCTTCGGATCAAAAAATAAACCAGTGGTTGCTACTCGGATTATCCGTTTTAACCATTGTCGTAAATATAATAGCGCTTTCTTCGATTTCATACCGTATCAGTAGCTATGGATTTACTCCCAATAGACTCTCAGTACTTGGTGCCGATTTGCTCATTTTGTTTAACCTGATACTCGTAAGCCGTAAACTATTTTTGATTGTTAGAGGTAAAGTAGGGGTGGAAGAGGTAGAACAAAGTATTGCAATGTTTTTGCCGGTTTATTTTATTTGGACGGCTTTTGTTGCTTTTGGGTTTCCAATTTTATTTAATATGAGGTAGTATATATATATTATTTGTGTTATATGAAATGTCTTTTTAGTCCTATTTTCTAAAATAGGACATGTTTTACCCTTAGACATTCGTCTATTATTAGACATAAATCTAATTTGCGCGCCATAAATACAAAATTAGGTATGCAAAAATTACTTTTTGTCTTTGTTATGTTAATGAGTGCTTTTGGCTTTTCTAGTGTAGAAGCTCAAATTGCTCCAACCAATAGTGGTATCTTTTTTCAGGCAGTTGCCAGGGATAATTACTCTAACCCGGCAAAAGACCGAACCGTTTATGTGGAGGCTAGCATTATTCAAAATGCGGCAAATGGTACCAAAGTGCTAACCGAACTATTCCAAACAACCACCGATGGGCTTGGGGTATTTAGTATAAGTATTGGTAGTGGAACCCGTATTGGAGGAACCCTTAGTGGTTTAGATAAAGTGGACTGGGCAAATGGACCCTACTTTTTGGGTTTAAAAATTGCGATAAAGCCTTTGTCGCCAGTTACCAACTGGGATTATACCAAAGAATTGATTGATTTAGGGGCTTCTGCCTTTGGAACAGTTCCTTACGCATTTTATTCGGCTGGAACTGCTTCGGTTAAGGATCAAGTAAAAACTACAGATACGGCAGCTATGTTGATGCCATATGCTAAAAAAACAGACCTAGCATTAAAGGTTAATCTTGCCGATAGTTCTACTATATATGTTACACCAACACAACTAAGAGCAGTAAAATTTGATACCACAAGTATTTATGCATCATTAAATCAAAAAGAAAATCTTGCAAATAAATCTACGAGTGTAACCACCGATGCTACATCGGATGTAAAATATCCGAGTGTAAGAGCTGTAAAAAGCTATGTAGATTTACAATTTTCAAATTTTGTATTAGCAGACGGGTCTGTTACCACAGCAAAACTTGCAAATGGTGCCGTTACCGATGCTAAAATAGTTTCTGTTGCTGGTGCTAAAGTAACTGGAGACATTGCAGGTAATGCAGCAACTGCAACACTTGCTGCTAATGCTACAAAACTTGCAACCCCAAGAACTATTAATGGTGTTGCTTTTGATGGAACGTCTAATATTACAATTGCAACTGGATCTACTGTTACAGATGCA
>JBEITL010000043.1:0-8900 GCA_040374915.1 Sediminibacterium sp.
GGCGGTATCGTTCGTTGTGACCGTGTGGCTGCTGGTGTTATTGAAGCCTTTAACAAATTAGGCAATATCAATATCCCAATCATCGTGCGTTTACAAGGAACCAATGCAGTAGAAGCTAAAAAATTAATTGATGAGAGTGGACTTAAAGTTCAGTCAGCAATTCAGTTAAGCGAAGCTGCCGACCTTGTTAAAAAAGCAGTTGCTTAATTTGATTTGTAAAAGTACTTTTAAAAGCCTCCAACCTATTGGGGGCTTTTTTATTGCACATGCATTTTGCGTAATTTTTATTGTGCACGGAGTCCTGTTGGGTTTATTTATTGAGGATTTGAAATAGGTTTTACTTCTGTAAGCGCACTAAAAGTATATCGAAGTCCGGTTTTAACCTCGGTACATTCGTAACGCTTGCGGCGCAGTGGCCCTCTACAAAAAACGCGTCCATTGTCGGTTACAAATAGTGAACCCTCTGCAACACTTGCTACCAGGGCATATCCGGGCTTTTGCTTTTGGTTGTAACCGCGAAGTACCATTAATAATTCGGTTTCACCTCCTGCCGTAGCTGCTGGATTTAAAATTGATTTTTGAAGTGCTTTTTCTACATCGGGCGGAAAAATTTGTTGCGCTACAAAATGCTGCAACAACTGTCCGTAACAAAATTTCCATTCTTTACCATGCGCTTCTACACGGTTACTAAATTTTTCGAAAGTAAGTAAGTGTGCAAGCTCGTGTAAAAATGTAATGAGAAATTCGTACTTGTTTAAATTGCCATTGATACTAATACGGTGGTTAGCCCCCCTACCCGGATGACGATAATCACCAAGTACCGATTTACGCTGTTTGGTAATGGTTAAATGTACCCGGTATTCATGCAAATACGCGAGCACCTGCTCAAAACTTTTGTCTGGTAAAAAACCAGCCAAGGCCTGCATCGGATGCTCGTTAATGGGCATTATTTTTTAACGTTCAATTTTAAAAAGAGTTTAATCTCAAGCCAGGTATAGAGTGGATAGAGCGCTAATCCGGCATACACAGAGCGAGGACTGATAGCAGCGCCTGACATTTTAATATAGGAAACAAGTATAACAGCAAGTCCAATTAAACGAAACCCCATAAAGGCCATAACGGTTCGAACAAGTACATTGGGGTTAGGATCTTTAGCAGCACTAATAAGAGCCAATAAACCCAAAAGCGTAAGTGCAAAGAGTAATAAATTAACCCCATTGATCACCGTGGGCACAAATTTATATTTGATAAGTTCCTGCTCACCTAAGAGTATGGCTGCATTTACAAATATGAATAGTGCAATGATTGGATATAGCAGTTTTACTTTTTGAAGCATCGTTTATTTTTTTGTGTCTGATTTATTATCGGAGTTTTTTTTTGCGCCCGTTTTACTATCGGTGTCTTTGATCACTTTTATGATAAGTCCAATGCCTACGATCAGGGGAAGTATCCAGATAAATATGGGTGTTTGAGAAAAAAATTTGAGATCGAGCCATTTGCCGCCGAAGGCGGCAAATGCAAATGACACCAATAATTGACTCGCTAAACCCGCGTATTGCAAAAACGGCTTTGAATCCTTTTGAGGCATATGCTAGATGATTCGTCTATTTATTTAATCTTTAATCACTTCGGTCTTTGGAATATCTAATGGAACCGTATCTAATTGCATACCCTTGTCTGTTCCTTCCATCACTTTTTTTACGCTGTTAAAATATTGTTCGTTGTACCTGATTACTTGTTCCAATGAATCGGCTCTAATTTTCAAATTTTGAAGTGCAGCTCTTCCTTCACGGGTGCCATATCCGGGGATATAATATTTGAGGGGGGTAAATGCAATAAAAACAATGGTAATCCCAATTAGAAATACAAACAACGTACTGAGGCCTATGTATACACTCGTTCTAGAGAGTTTGAGCGTTACAACTTCTTCAAAGGTATCGTCATCCATAACTACAAGCCTATAGTGGGTGCCAAGGCGGGTAGGCTCGTTTTTAGTATCTATCGTGTCCATATTGTTAAATAAGCATAAAGGTAGCCCTTAAAGTTGTTTTAATGCGCCCTCAAAACAGAAATAAATGTATTTTTAAGGCCTATTGTAAGATACATGAAACCCTATGCGCTGGTATTATATTTGATGGTTGGCCTGGCACACGCTTTAGTTGCCCAACCTTACACGGGCATAAGTTTACAGAAAAATAAACCCTATACCGAACGACTCTTGCCCGCCGAAAAAACAGGTGAAAAAGGATTTCGGTTACCTAAACGAATATTTAACAATACGGTTACGAGGTATAACTATGTTTTTAATGCTACAAATAGGCTTGATGGAATTATTGAAAGGGCTACCCAAAAGCAAATTGAAAACTATGCGGAGCTACTTCCCTTTTATACATATAGTTTAGAAAACACTGCAAAAGACGAAATTGACACCATCATTTATAAGTGCACTGCGGGAATTTTATTACATGACTTAAGAAGTGACTGGGTTGATAACTTATACATCATTTTAGGGAAGGCTTATTTACACCGGCAAGATTTCGATTCGGCACTTGCTGTTTTTAAATATGTAAACTATGCTTTTGCACCAAAAGATGAAGGCACCGATATTCCAATTGGAAGTAATATTAGTAACACCAACGGCATTTTCTCTATTTCGACCAATGAGAAAAGAAATATCTGGCAAAAAATAACGACAACCATTCCGAGCCGAAACGAAAGTTTTTTGTGGATGATTCGAACCTATCTCGAACAAAATAAACAATCGGAAGCCACCGGACTGATGGCCTTGTTAAGAACTGACAAAGTTTTTCCTGCAAGACTTATACCCGCGCTAGATCTATTAACAGCCTACAGCCATTACAAAGGAGAACGTTACGAATTAGCCGCTAATTTTTTAGCAAAAACAATTCCATTTGCGGATAATAAAAAGGATAAATCAAGAAAAGCCTACCTAACAGGCCAGTTGTATGAAAAATCTGGCTTTCAAAACCTTGCCAAAAAATTTTATGAAATATCCATTGATGCAGCGCAGGATCCGTACTTAGAAATTTACGCTAACGTAGCACTCAATAGATTAAGCCTAGCATCAGGTGCCGATAGTAAGGCGCTTTTATTAATGGCAAAAAAAGATAAATATGAAGCCTACAAAGACGTTATTTATTTTGCAGCCGCTTCGATAGAGCTTTCTAAAAAGAATTACCCGCTCACCCAAAATTATTTATTAGAGAGCATTAAATATGCAGGGGATAATGAATTACAAAAACAAAAATCATTCATACTTCTTGGCGATATCAACTATGATCAAAAAAAATATGGGGCTGCCTACAAATTTTATGATAGTATCAATGTTCAAAACCTGGCGCTTATTCAAAAAGAAAAAATTGAAACCAGAAAACCAGCCCTTCAACTCATCAATGCCAATTTAACAATTATTGAATTAGAAGATAGCTTACAAAAAATTGCCGCGCTTCCAGAAATTGAAAGGACTGTATTTTTAAGAAAGCTATACAAACAGATACGCAAAGAAAAAGACGATGCCGCACAAGATAAATTAGTGGATGCAAACGCTGTTTCAACCTTTGATTTATTTAACAGTGGCGCCAACACCGATTTTTACTTTTTAAATAAAGCACTGCGTTCTAAAGGATCGGCAACCTTTAAAACAACCTGGGGCAATAGACAAAATCTCGATAACTGGAGAAGACAAGCTGCACTCGACGCTAGTATTGGCGCTGCAAATATGAGTGCGGTAGCTGCCACCACAGACGCTGTAAACAAAGACAGCAGTAATAGCATTACTTACGAAGCTTTAGCCGAATCCATTCCAACAGGTGCTAAACAAATAGAAGCCTCCAACGAAAAATGGGCTAAAGCACTACTTGATAATGCACAAATATTTCAATTAAATTTATCGGACTATCCTTCCTCTATAGAAGCCTACCGTTTTTATATCAGCAAATTTTTATCCGGCGCCTCTCTTGATATGGCCTACCACAATTTAGCGCTTTGCTATAGCGTTATGGGTGATGCTCAAAAAGCAGATTCGATACAAAAACTTTTTCAAGTTAAATTTCCAAGTAGTAAGTTGTTTTCAAAAAAAGAAGTAAGCAGTGCTTCCACACTAAGTGGCGCCGACATGAGCTACAACACTATTTATGAATATTTTAGTAAAGGAGAATATGAAAAGGCGCTTGCCCTAAAAGAAGAAGCCATTCTTAAATATGGAAAAGACATTTGGGCGCCGCAGTTTTTATTTATGGAAGCTACCCTACTCATGAAAAACAAAGAAGACAGTACTGCTTTCCAAAAATTAAATAAAATTGTAGCCAACTACCCAGGAAGCAGCATCGCAAAAAAAGCGGCAGCCGTTTTGGAGATATTAAAACAAAGAGAAACAATAGAAAAAGAAATAAATAAGCAGCCTGCTAAAAAAGAAGAAGGTCAATTATTTTAAAAATATTATTATGGAAATGTCAAAACCTGTTCGTGTCTTCTGGCGTATCATTTTTTGGAGCTTAGGTGGCCTTGGACTCTTTTTACTCATGATCAACTTTGGATGGCTAGGCAGCATGCCTTCTATCGATGACATAGAAAACCCAACAGCATCACTAGCGAGTCAGGTGTACGCACAGGATGGCACACTGATGGGGAAGTATTACTTAGAGGACCGAATCAATGTCAAGTATAAAGATATCAGCAAACATGTTGTAAATGCCCTAGTGGCCACAGAAGACGAGCGTTTTTATGACCATAAAGGCATAGATCCACGCTCACTAGGCAGGGCCTTGTTTTTTTTAGGGAGCGAAGGTGGTGCAAGTACCATCACCATGCAAACCGCTAAAAACTTATTTACCAATAACTGGAATACAAGCAATATCCTTTTGAGAATGATTCAAAAAGTAAAAGAATCAATCATTGCTATAAAACTCGAAAGCAATTTTACCAAAGAAGAAATTATCACACTCTATTTAAATACAGTTTCATTTGGCGAAAATGTGTTTGGCATTAGAAACGCTGCTAAAACATTTTTTCAAAAAGAACCAGACCGTTTAAATGTAGAAGAGTCTGCGGTACTAATTGGCATGCTAAAAGGAACCACCCTTTACAACCCACGTCGTAATCCAAAATTAGCACTCACAAGAAGAAATACGGTGCTCAGTCAAATGGTACGCAATAATTATTTACTCGAATCGGATGCCGATAAAATTAAATTAAATCCAATAGAGCTAAACTATAAAAAATTAGACGAATTCGCTGGCCTTGGTCCTTACTTTAGAATGATTCTTGGCGAAGAATTAAAAAAATGGTGCAAAGAAAACACCAAACAAAATGGAGACAATTATAATTTATTTAGGGATGGCTTAAAAATATACACCACCATAAACCCAAGTATGCAAGAATATGCAGAGGAAGCAGTTGGAAAGCATATGAACTACTTACAGAAAATTTTTAATACCCAAGCCAATATTAAAGATGGTAGTATTTGGAAAGGTCACGAAAATGTGCTTGTCAATGCTATGAAACAATCAAACCGATGGCATAATTTAGAAGAAGAAGGTGTTGATGAAAAAGAAATAGAAAAGACTTTTTTCGCAAAAGTGAACATGCGCATTTTTGCTTGGAATGATAAACGTGAAAAGGATACGCTAATGACGCCTTATGATTCCATCAAATACCACCGACAAATGTTACAAGCTGGATTTATGGCCATGGACCCAATAACTGGCGAGGTGAAGGCTTGGGTTGGCGGGATTGGATATAAAAGTTTTAAATACGATCACGTAAACATCAACACCAAAAGACAAGTGGGTTCTACCATGAAGCCATTACTTTATAGTTTAGCGATTGAAGAAGCTGGCTTTACACCAAATACAACAGTTAATGATCAACAACAAAGATTTACTGGATATGGTTTAGTGCCAGCTACAAGTAGAACATGTACCGGCCAATCTATGAGCATGTCTTCAGCACTTGCGCAATCACGCAACTGTGCATCGGCATATATTTTAAAACAATTAGACACTGAAGGTAATAACAGCGCTAAAAGACTTATTGAATACTTAAGAAAGACCGACATAACATCCAAAATTGATCCTTATCCTGCTATTGCACTCGGTTCTTGTGAAATTTCATTGTATGAAATGTTGCAGAGTTACAGTATGTTCCCTGGAAAAGGATTTAAAGTTAAACCTATGTTTATAACACGCATTGAAGATAGACATGGAAATGTGTTAGCGACTTTTACACCAAAAAGAAAGGAAATTATTAGTGAATTAACTGCTTATTCGATTGCTAAAATGATGGAAGGCGTTATGCGATCTGGCACTGGACGTGGCATTTGGAGTTATGTTCCAGAAATGGCCATTGCAGGTAAAACAGGTACGACCAATGAAAATAGCGATGGCTGGTTTATTGGATACACCCCTCAATTAATTGCAGGTGGATGGGTTGGTGCCGATGACAGATTTATTCACTTTGACAAATCCAATACTTGGGGACAAGGGGGCAAGGCAGTGCTTCCAATTTGGGGATACTTTTTTGGCAAAGCAGCTAAAGATGAAATGTGCGGTATCGATACAAAACTTTCATTTACAAAGCCTGAAGTCATTGAAAATGAAATTATGCTGGATGAATTAAATAATTTTTCTCCTTTATTAGGAGGAGAAAGTGAGAATTTAGGAACAGGCACAGCTGATGATTATGAAATACCGGATAACATTAAGCCAGAAGATATTGCAGCAGAATCTCAAATTGTAACGGATCAAAAACCAGTTAACGAACCTAAACCCACAGATTCAAAAAAACAAGCACCACCCCCACCTGCAGTAGTAACTAAGCAGCAAGAAAATTCAAAAGAAAAGCCCAAAGAGAAACCAAAAGAAAAGCCTAAAGACAAATCAAAAGAAAAGCCCAAAGAGAAACCAAAGGACAAGCCTAAAGACAAATCAAAAGAAAAGCCCAAAGCGGTGCTTCCCAAAAAAAGTGGCAATTAAATAGTGTGGTTTAAAGTGCCTTATTAACAAAATTAAAATTCAGGGACAACTGATGAAACATATTGCGCTGGTAAAATCCAGTAGCGTAATTGATGTGTAATTTTTGCATAAGCACCGCAACACCAAAAGTTACCCCATTAAGCCCATTGGTGATATTGTATCCATTTAAAGATTGCCTACGCAGCACATTGTAACCTAGGTTGCAATGAATATTTTCGTTCACTGTTAACTGCGCGCCCAACACCACATGCGACATCATTTTATCAAAAGTTGAAAATTTTTTACCTGATTCTGACGTGATAAATATGGTATCTGATCCGAGTAAATTAAAGCGCTGCAGTTGTTGCAAAGTGAGTGAAAATTGAAGTGGCGCCTCTGCTAATTTTTTAGAAATACCTGCATTTATTTCAAAAGGAAGTTCTTCTTTAACAGCACCTGCATACGCATTTAATTGCGTTCCCATATTGGTTACTACAACACCTGCTTGCAAACCTGAGGCTTCATCAAAATAAGTAAGAGAAGCATCTACAGCAAGCGCAGAGGAGCGGAACTGCCCATAATTAGAATGAATAAATTTTGCTGCAGCACCTAACCACCATTTCTCTTTGTACTGCTTACTCGTTCCTATTTGAACCGCTACATCGGAAGGGCGGTACATGCCTAATAAATTTCCAGCAGCATCTGTTTGATCGATACTTCCATAATTTAAATATTGAACGCCAAGTCCAAGTGTTTGCCCACCTAACTGGTAACCTGCCATAGCAGTATAGTGGTTAATACCTGCAAGTAAACTTGAAAATGAAGTAGCCACTTGACCATGATGCACTGGCCTCAATAATGATGGATTTGAAAAACCCGCTGCCACATTATTACCAATCAGTGAAACATTAGTGCCCCCTAGTGCAGCAACTTCTGCAGTGGCCGGATTTTTTATAAAACTAAAAACAGGATTACCTCCCTGCGTTTGCGCAGCGGCCAACCCTATCCCAGCCCATAAAAAAACAAAGAGTAAAGGGGCGCGCATAAAAGAAATTTTTCGTTTGTTTTAAACAAGCGCAAGGTCTACAACCTGCTGCATTGTTTTTACATAATGAAAAGTTACCCCTTTAATAAATGCAGCGTCAATTTCGTTCACATCTTTTTCGTTTTGGGCACACATGATAATTTCTTTTAAACCAGATCTTTTAGCGGCTAATACTTTTTCTTTGATACCACCCACCGGAAGCACTTGGCCTCGCAGGGTAATTTCACCCGTCATGGCTAAATAAGGCTTTACTTTTCTGCCGGTAAAAGCAGAGGTTAAAGAAGTAAGCATGGTTATACCCGCGCTAGGACCATCCTTTGGCGTAGCACCTTCTGGCACGTGCACGTGAATATTCTTTTTTGCAAAATCCGCAGGATCAATGCCATATTTTTTAGCGTTGGCTTGCAAATAACTAAGTGCCGTGGTAGCACTCTCCTTCATTACGTTGCCCAAATTACCAGTAAGTTTTATTTCACCCTTGCCTTCACTTAAAATGGTTTCAATAAATAAAATGTCGCCACCCACATAGGTCCAAGCAAGACCTACGGCCACACCTGGCATGTTGGCCAACTTATAAATTTCGTTGCTGTAACGGGCTTGTCCGAGTATTTTTTCGATATCTGGCGCCGTCAAGGTTGTTTTAACCTTGTTTTTAGTAGCGTATTCTTTAGCCTGAAAACGCATTACCGATGCCAACTGACGATCAAGTTCACGCACGCCACTTTCTCTGGTATAGTTTTCAATGATTTTTTCAAGGACCTTATCGGCAATTTTAAAATTCACTTTTTCGAGACCATGGGCTTCTTTTTGCTTGGGCACGAGGTGCTTTTTAGCAATTTCTACCTTCTCTTCTACAGCGTAGCCACTGAGGTCAATAATTTCTA
>JBEITL010000039.1:0-9151 GCA_040374915.1 Sediminibacterium sp.
AAGGATAATCCAGACAATGATTACAGTTTTCCTGTAAAAAATGTTACTGTGCCCGTGGATGTTGCAGCAGCTATTAAAAATGGTACAGTAAATGCAACGGATAGCGTTTTATCTTCACTCGATTTTTCGTTACCTCGTAATGCCCTAATGAAAAATGAATTAGCGGTATTAAATATTATTGCTGCTAATAATTGGAAGCGTCCTATATATTTTACCAACGCTGGTGCAGAGCTTGGTTTTGATCAGTACTTGCGTAGAGATGGATTAAGCTACCGTTTGGCACCTGTTAAAAACAGTAAAGTAAATACCAATTGGATGCTTGATAAGTTAACCAACAAGTTTGCTTTTGGTAATGCAGATAAGCCAGGTGTTTATTTTGATGAAGAAAATAGAAGACACTTAGGTGGTATTAGAGCTGCTTATGCAGAACTTGCGATTGATTTAGCTGGGAAAAATAGAAAAGAAGAAGCTAAAGCAGTGCTTAATAAGGTGGACAAAATGATGCATGAAAGTAATTTCGGATATGGATTAACGAGCAGAGGTAATTTACACAATAGAAATTCCTTATTATTTTTAGAAGCATGTTATTTAGCTGGAGATCAAGCCCTCATTAAAAAAGTAAGTGCAGCTATTAAAAAAGATTTGCAGCAGCAAGTTAATTTTTACAATTCACTTTCGGGTATGAAAGCTGAAAATATGGGACAAGAAAAACAAACAGCAGAATACTATTTACAAACACTGGGTCAAATACAAACTATGTACAACCCATCTGTTGAAATTCCTGGAAAAGTAATGTCTAAAGACACGAGCAGATAAGAATACTTTATATCATTTCCTTTAATTTGGCAACCACAACATCAATTTCATTCTTGGTGTTGTGTTTGCTAAAGGAAAATCTTACGGTTGTAATATCAGGGTTGTTGTTAATGGCTCTAATTACATGTGAACCTGCATTGGCGCCACTACTACAAGCGCTACCGCCACTTGCACAAATATGATGAATATCTAAATTAAAGAGCAGCATTTCACTCTTACTAGAGGTTGGAAAATTAACACTTAAAACAGTATACAATGCCTTTCCAAGCGGGTCTCCATTAAAGGTAACGCCTGCAATATTTTGCAAAAGCGCATCCATCATATACAGCTTAAGTCCACCAATATAAGCACTGTCTTTTTCAAATTGTTCTGTAGCAATTTCTAATGCTTTTGCAAAGCCAACTATTCCGTATAAGTTTTCGGTACCTGCTCGCATATTGCGCTCCTGGGCACCGCCATGCACAAAAGGTTTAATTTTTATAGATTCATGGATATATAAAATACCCGCGCCTTTTGGTCCGTGAAACTTATGTCCAGCACCAGTTATAAAATGAACAGGTGTATTTTTTAAATCAAAAGGAAAGTGTCCAACCGTTTGTACCGTATCACTATGAAAAATGGCATTATAGTTATTGCATAAATTGCCAATCTGATGCAAATCGATCATGTTGCCAATTTCATTATTGGCGTGCATAAGGGTTACCAAACATTTGTCGGTACTATTTTTTAATTGGGATTCTAAATCTGAAATATCGATATGTCCATTTGGTAATAATTTGACATAACTTAATTTAGCAGCTCCAATTTTATTCAAATGCTCAACCGTATGACTGGTTGCATGATGTTCAATTTGGGAAGAGATAATATGGGTGCAACCTAAATCATAGACTGCTGCATGAATAGCGGTATTGCTACTTTCGGTGCCACCACTTGTAAAAAAAATTTCTGATGGGCGGGTGTTTAATAAAGCAGCTACTTTTTTTCTTGCATTTTCGATAGCTAGGCGTGTTTCTCGGCCGTAACTGTAAATAGAGGAAGGATTTCCAAAATGGGTGGTTAAATACGGCATCATAGCCTCCAAAACTGATGGGTCTAAAGGGGTAGTGGCCGCATTATCTAGATAAATCCTTTCCATGCTATCAAAGATAAGAATTTGTTATTTATTGAGTAGATACACCTGCTTCTTGGATGTCCTTCATTAATTTTTGAGCAATATTGTCAGCTACATTTTGAGAATTACTTTCGGCGTAAATTCTGATAATGGGCTCTGTATTGCTTGTTCTAAGGTGCACCCAATCGTTTTCGAAATCAATTTTTAAACCGTCTTCCGTGTTGATAGAGTGGTTTTTATATTTTTCCTTGAGGTTGTTAAATATTTTCTCTAAATCAAATCCTGGGGTGAGTTCTATTTTATTCTTGCTCATAAAATAGTCCGGATAGGTGTTTCGGAGTTGTTGTACCGTTTTTTTCTCTTTTGCCAAATGTGACAAAAATAAGGCGATACCAATAAGGGCGTCTCTTCCATAATGTAATTCTGGAACAATGATACCGCCATTGCCTTCGCCACCAATTACAGCGTTTGTTGCTTTCATTTTAGCTACCACGTTTACTTCACCAACTGCACTTGGGGTGTAAGTGCCACCATGTTTTTGAGTGATATCCCTAAGTGCTCTTGTAGAAGACATGTTACTGACCGTGTTGCCTTTTTTATGTTTTAATACGTAATCTGCAACTGCTACAAGGGTATATTCTTCGCCAAATAATGTGCCATCTTCACAAACAAAACAAAGCCTATCTACGTCTGGATCTACAGCGATTCCCATACTTGCATTTTGCTTTAATACCTCACTACATAAAGCCCTTAGGTTTTCGGGGAGTGGTTCTGGATTGTGGGCAAAACGGCCGTTTACTTCTTCATTGATAACCGTTATTTGGTTTACGCCAAGCGCTGTTAATAATTGAGGCACTGCAAAAGCGCCTGAACTATTAATCGCATCTACAACAATTGAAAAATTGCTTGCTGTAATAGCAGCAACATCTACAAGCGGATGCGCTGTAATTGCTTTAATATGCTCGTCTAGCGCCGTTTCATTTTTAGTGACTGTTCCTAAATGATCTACACTCGCAAAATGATAGTTGTCTACTTTTACAATATCTAATAAAGCAGCTCCATCTGATCCACTAATAAATTCACCTTTGTGATTGAGTAATTTAAGGGCGTTCCACTCTTTTGGATTATGACTTGCCGTTAATATGATACCGCCCGCCGCTTTTTCAAAAACAACGGCCATTTCTACAGTAGGCGTGGTGCTTAAACCAAGGTCTATAACATCTATGCCTAAACTCACGAGTGTGTTTACAACAAGGGATTGAACCATTTCACCACTTATTCTTCCATCTCTTCCAATCACAACTTTTTTATTGCCATCCGAACTAGCTAAAAGCCATGAACCATAGGCTGCCGCAAAACGAACAATATCTAGTGGACTTAATGATTCTCCTGGGACACCTCCAATAGTGCCTCTAATGCCTGAAATGCTCTTAATTAATGCCATATCACTTATTCATTAAAGCTGCAAACATAAATCAAATTTGTTGCTTTGCTTACCCTAATTTCGCATGAGTTTTAAACATTTATATGCGCAAAAAGGGTTGGTTTTCAGACTGGTTTAATTCTAGCTATTATCATGCATTGTATCAACACCGTGACGATACGGAGGCTTTGCAGTTTATACATAATTTAATTACTTATTTAAAGCCAATGCCGCACGCGAGGATGCTTGACATTGCCTGTGGTAAGGGAAGGCATAGCAAGGCGCTTTTTGATGAAGGCTTTGAGGTAACAGGGATTGATTTGTCGCCCGCTTCTATTGAAGCAGCATCAAATATGAAAACCAAGGGGTTGCAATTTTCTTGTCATGATATGCGGGAAACCTTTAAGGCAAACTATTTCGATTATGCCTTTAATTTTTTTACAAGTTTTGGTTATTTTGATACAAATGATGAACATCAATTAGCCATCACTGCCATGGCGGCAAATTTAAAAGAGAATGGCACCCTTGTGTTGGATTATTTAAATGTTGGTGTTGTTGAATCATTTGCTGATACAGATGCTGTAACTCAAATTGATACATTTATTTTTCACACAAAAAAGAGGCACGATGATTTGTTTTTATTCAAAGAAATAAGGGTTGTTGATGCAGTTTCTAGTGAGGTTTTAGGCGTTTTTGAAGAACGCGTGCGAAAGTATAGTTTAAATGATTTTACCCTATTTATGCAAAATGCGGGCCTTGAAATTGTAGAAACCTTTGGCAACTATCAACTTCAAGCTTACCAGTATGAAATGTCTGACAGGCTTATTATGGTTGCTAAAAAGCATTCAATTTCTTAGTATCTTTAATTATTAAGTTATTGTTTATGCCGGCTGTTTTTGAATCCCTACAATCATTAGATCAATCTTTGTTTGTGTTTGTCAACCGTATAGCAACGCATCCTTTTTTGGATAACATCATGCCTTTTTTTAGGGAGTCTACTTTTTGGATTCCACTCTATTTATTTATCCTTTTTTTTGTTTTTATAAATTTTGGTAAAAAAGGGTGGGCTTGGCTTTTATTTGCGCTGCTTACCGTTTTACTAACCGATCAAACAAGTAGTGGGTTAATAAAAAAATGGGTACAACGTCCAAGGCCATGTGCTGATCCATTGTTTTCGGATCAAGTAAGATTACTCCTTGATCATTGTTCGGGCGGCTATAGTTTCACTTCTTCCCATGCCACCAATCATTTTGGAATTGCTACATTTTTATTTGCCACCCTTGGCCGTTATTTTGGTAATTGGAAGTACCTATTATTTATTTGGGCGGCACTCATTAGTTATGCGCAGGTATATGTTGGCGTACATTATCCACTCGATGTTTTATCTGGGGCATTGCTTGGCCTAAGTTTGGGTAGTTTTGTTTACTGGGTATTTCAAAAATCGGATCCTTTATATTTTTCTGTATGAGTCAAAAGTATTTCACTTTCGCCTTAATTGCAGCCTTTGTTGTGTGTTTGATAGGGATGCTTGGCATCCCATTAATTGATATTGATGCTGCGCAGTATGCGTCAATGTCTCGTGAAATGGCCAGTACAGGTAATTATTTACAACTCTATGATTTAGGAAAAGATTATTTAGATAAGCCGCCTTTATTATTTTGGTTATCCTCCATTAGTATTCAACTATTTGGTGTCCATGATTGGGCTTACCGTTTACCCTCCATTTTGTGTTTGGGTTTGGCACTATGGTCTATCTATAGGTTTACACTTTTATACTACAATACTTTAACCGCGCAGCTTGCAACACTTGTGCTTGTTACATCACAAGCTTTTATTTTAATGGCCCATGATGTTAGATGTGACACCATGCTCATGGGATTTGTGATGTTTAGTATTTGGCAGTTAGCGGCCTGGTACCAAAGTAATCTTTGGAAACATTTTGTGATGGCTTTTATGGGTATTGGACTTGGCATGTTAACAAAAGGGCCAATCGCCATTGTGGTTCCGGGCGTAAGTTTTGCAATACATTTTTTATTGCAGCGCAATTGGAAGCAGTTTTTTAGGTGGGAATATATATTGGGTGTAACCATAGTTGGGGTTCTACTTATTCCAATGAGTATTGGGCTCTATACGCAGTTTGATTTACATCCAGGAAAAATAATTCATGGCGTACCCATACAGTCTGGGCTTCGTTTTTATTACTGGACCCAAAGTTTTGGAAGGTATACTGGTGAAAATGTATTCAATGAAATGAATCATTTTACATTTTTATTGGAAAACATGCTTTGGAGTTTTTTACCATGGATCTTTATATTTTTAATGGCGCTGGTGATATCTGTCAAAGACATTATAAAATATAGGTTTAAACTACAAAATCATGAGGAGTTTATTGCGGCGGGTGGATTTATTACTACCTATTGTATGCTTGCAAGAAGTCAGGCGCAACTGCCGCATTATATTTTTGTAGTACTACCACTCGCTGCAATCGTTACAGCAAAAGGGTTACATCAATTTTATTTTTCGGATGGATTTTTGAAACTTAAAAAAGTAGCACTCTATTTTCATGGATTCATATTTACATTGTTGTGGGCTGCTGCAATTATGATTGTACTGTTTGTTTTTATAGACATGCCTGTTTATGTTAAAATAGTTACCATCATGGGCAGTGTCTATTTCTTGTACTTGTTGCTTTTTTACAAAGGGCAAACGCCAAAGTTTATTTCACTAGCCCTGTATACTATACTTGGGGTTAATTTTATATTAAATACGTCTTTTTATCCAAGGCTTTTAAAGTACGAGCTGGGTGTTTCTGCTGCTGCATTCATCAATCAAAATAAATTACCCAAAACTAGTATTTACTTGTACGAGATTGATGAGAGTAGGGCACTGCATTTTTACGGCAATCATTCATTTGAACGTATTTTTGATAGTAGTCTGTTAACACCAGGGCAAATACTCATTACTAAAGCTTCGATCTTTCCCAAGCTTCAGCAACAATTTCCAGGATCTAGCATTTTGCATAAAAACGCTTATTTTGGGGTGAGTATGCTTACGCTTCCTTTTTTAAATCCGGCTACAAGAGATAAAGAAGTAACCCCATATATTATCGTAACTTTGGCAAAGTAGACCTACATCAAACGAACCTACCTCAATGACAGAGATTTTTATAATTCTAGGACTGATACTTATTAATGGGTTCTTTTCTATGGCCGAAATTGCCCTTGTTTCTGCGCGTAAGGCAAGGTTAGAGGCTCAGGCAGACAAAGGAGATTTAGATGCTAAACGTGCACTTAAATTAGCCAATCACCCCGATACATTTTTGTCTTCCATACAAATTGGTATTACACTTGTGGGTGTTTTAACGGGTATTTATTCGGGGGGTACTTTTAAAGAACCCCTTACAAATTGGTTAACTCAGTTTTCAATTATTGCACCTTATGCACAAACAATAGCAACACTTCTCATTGTAATTTTACTGACCTATGTTTCATTGGTGCTAGGTGAACTAGTACCCAAGCGAATTGGATTAAGCAATCCAGAAGGCATAGCAAAATCGGTGTCGGTCGTGATGCAATCGGTTACATTTATTATGTATCCATTTATATGGTTACTAAGTGCTTCGTCTCATTTAATCATGCGCATTTTGCGCATGAAGCCCAACGACAATCAGGTAACAGAAGAAGAAATTAAGGCGATTATTAGTGAAGGTACCGAGCAGGGAACGATAGAGGAAGCGGAGCAAGAAATTATTGAAAGGGTGTTTCATTTAAGTGATAGAAACATTACATCACTGATGACGCACCGAAGTGATATTTTATGGTTGGAGTCCACTAAAACGGTTGCTCAAGTTAGAGCCAATATGCCTCAAAGTTTGCACTCCATGTATCCTGTATGTGAGGGTAGTATTGATCAAATTAAAGGGGTGGTATCACTCAAAGATTTATTTGTTGCGGATGGTGAACAACTGGTGCGTGATATAGCAAAAGAAGCCAAGTATGTTCCTGAAAACAACTCGGCGTATCAAGTGTTAGAAAGTTTTAAACAATCAAAAATTCACCACTGTTTTATTGTTAATGAATACGGGTCGATAGAGGGCTTGATTACATTAAATGATATTCTTGAAGCTATAGTTGGGGATATTCCTCAAGAGGAAGACCATGATTATGAAATTTTAAAAAGGGCTGATGGTACTTATTTAATTGACGCTCAGCTTCCGTTTTATGATTTCTTAAGTTATTTTGATAAAACTGAGTTTATGCTGCAAGGGGATCAGGAGTTTGATACGCTAGCAGGTTTTATCATTCATTCATTGGAAAAAATCCCAACTACGGGCGAAATACTAACTTGGAAAATATTTACGTTTGAAATTGTAGATATGGATCAGCACCGTATCGATAAAATTCTTGTAACGCTAAGTGATGAGGATTAACTAGAAAGTAAAATTTGCGGTTTTATTGGGGTAATCCAACTTGTATGTTTTTTCTACGCCTTTACTTTTTACATGTATGATATTCACTTGCGTGTTTTCTAAATCGTACAGTATATCACAGTCAATTCCAACCGTATTGGCACTATTCATATTTTGTGCTTCAAAATAACACCAGGTGCTTTCTTTTTGCTGTTCAAAACCAATAATTTTATAGCTAATGGGTTTGCCATTTACAATAACGGTGAGGTGTTTTGATATGTATTTTTGAATTTCTTCATTTACAAAATCTCTATTAGTTGGTTGTAGGATATCGATTTTGACAGTCGTATATTTTTGGAGTGTTTTTTCTAAGTCTTCATTAAAAATGCGCACACTCATTTCAATACTTCTCTCTTTTGGATTATGGGTGATATCTATAACAGACACAAAAAATGGGTGCAAAATGGCCAGAAGGCTCGTGAGCGTCCAATGAATTAGTATATTTACCATAATGTCCTGATCTAGACAACAAAGGTCTAACTAAAAATTGATTTTTATGCATGAGTTTTGGATGTATACACAAATCGGATTCAATCATATTGCCAATTTATCCGGTATGGATCATATTTTATTTGTTGCTGCATTGTGTATCCGGTATCAACTATCTGATTGGAAAAAATGGTTAATTCTTGTTACCGCATTCACCATTGGTCATTCGGTTACCCTTGTTTTAAGTGTCTTTAATTACCTCGATTTTTCGACCAATTGGATTGAATTTCTAATTCCCGTGACTATACTTATTACAGCAATTAGTAATATGTTTGTTAAGCAGTTTAGTTTTAACTCCAAATTTCCGGTGATTTACTTTTTTGCCCTATTTTTTGGCCTAATTCACGGGTTAGGGTTTAGTTTTTACCTAAAAAGCCTGTTGGGATTGCAGCAAAATATCGCCCCAGCCTTACTGGCCTTTAATGTGGGGCTTGAAATAGGCCAAATTCTTATTGTGATGGCTATTTTAGTTATTTCATTTATATTCGTTACGCTTTTAAAGGCTCCCCGAAGAGATATTATATTGATTGTCAGTGGTGGCATTCTTGCACTTTCTCTTCAAATGGCCATTGAGCGGTATTTTCATCTTTAATCAATTATGCTATGAAGCAATTTTTTGCATTTTTAATGTTTGTTGCAGTGAGTACTGTTTCCATTGCGCAAAACATTCAAAACAACCCAACTTCAAACCACGGAAATAAGTTTGAACAGTTAGGAACTATTTTATCTACGCCCAATGCGTATCGTACAGCGAGTGGTGCACCTGGGCCTAAATATTGGCAACAACGTGCCGACTACAACATCAAGTGTGAGCTAGATGAAGCCAACCTTTTATTAAAAGGAA
>JBEITL010000028.1:0-9535 GCA_040374915.1 Sediminibacterium sp.
CGAAGAAGAATTTAAGGCCTTTATTGAAAAAGCAGGACTCCCTGCTGCATGGACCATACTTGGTTTAAGTGCACTACCTACCAGCCATCCACAAAATGTGGGTATGCTTGGTATGCATGGTAATTATGGCCCCAATGTATTGACCAACGAGTGCGATGTGTTAATTGCAGTGGGTATGCGCTTTGATGACCGCGTTACCGGAAGGCTTGATAAATATGCAAAGCAGGCCAAACTTATTCATCTCGATATTGATCCTGCCGAAATTGATAAGAATGTAAAATCTACGGTACCTGTTTGGGGCGATTGTAAAGAAACGCTTCCAATGTTAACCGCGCTTGTTGATGAAAAAAAACATACCGATTGGCTCAATACATTTCATGGTTATACCAAGGAGGAACACGAAATTGTAATTGATCAGGAGCTACATCCTTCCAGTGGTGAAATTACCATGGGAGAAGTGGTGGAAGCGTTAAACGAACTCACAAATGGTAACGCCATTATTGTAACCGATGTAGGACAACATCAAATGGTGGCATGTAGGTATGCAAAATTCAATGAATCAAAAAGTAATATTACCTCGGGAGGCCTTGGTACTATGGGCTTTGCACTTCCTGCGGCTATTGGCGCCAAATTTGGTGCGCCGCACCGTGAAGTAGTAGCTATTATTGGTGATGGTGGATTTCAAATGACACTCCAAGAACTAGGTACTATTATGCAGGCGCAGGTATCTGTTAAAATGCTCATTTTAAACAATCGTTTTTTAGGCATGGTGCGCCAGTGGCAGCAACTCTTTCATGACAAGCGTTATTCATTTGTAGATATACAAAGTCCCGATTATGTGCAGCTCGTAAAAGCATATGGTATCGAAGGCAATAGTGTGGATGATCGTCAGTATTTAAAAGAGGCACTTCAACAAATGCTCGATTGTAATGATTCTTACTTATTAGAAGTAATGGTGGGTAAAGAAGACAATGTATTTCCAATGGTGCCACAAGGTTGTAGTGTATCAGAAATCAGGTTAAAATAATAATTATGAAACAGGAATATACCATCACCGTTTACACCGAAAACCAAGTGGGTTTATTAAACCGCATCGCTATTATTTTTTCTCGTCGGAAAATTAATATCGAAAGTTTAAATGTTTCTCCTTCCGAAGCAGAAGGCATTCACCGTTTTACCATTGTAATTAATGAGTTTGAAGAAGTGGTGCGCAAACTGTGCAGGCAAATTGAACGTCAGGTTGAAGTGCTTAAAGCATACTTTAATACCGGTGACGAAATTGTGTGGCAGGAGCTTGCACTCTATAAAGTACCTACCGATGAAGTAGCCGAAAAATTACAAGTAGAGAGGCTACTCCGCGAATTTGGTGCCCGTGCAGTAGTGATAAGAAAAGACTATACCATTTTTGAAACAACGGGTCATCGTGAAGAAACGGATAAACTATTAGCTGTATTAGCCCCATATGGCCTCATAGAATTTGTACGAAGCGCCCGCGTTGCCATTATTAAAGCAAGCAATGGCTTTCACGAAAAACTAAAAGAATTTGAAGCTGTTGAACCTGCTTCTGAACTCATTGAAAACGAATTTTTAAACAAACAAGCCGAGGTATTCTCGATGTAAAATTTTAATAAATAAAAACAGCAATCATGGCAAAATTAAATTTTGGAGGTGTTGAAGAAAACGTGGTTACACGTGAAGAATTTCCGCTAGCAAAAGCGCAAGAAGTATTAAAGGATGAAGTAGTAGCAGTTATTGGTTATGGAGTTCAAGGTCCAGGCCAAGCGCTTAATCAAAAAGAAAATGGCGTTAATGTTATTGTAGGTCAGCGCAAAAATTCAAAAAGTTGGGATAAGGCGGTAGCCGATGGATTTGTTCCAGGTCAAACTTTATTTGAAATAGAAGAAGCATTAGAGCGTGGTACTATAATCTGTTATTTATTAAGTGACGCTGCACAAATAGCTATGTGGCCCACTGTAAAAAAACATTTAACCCCTGGTAAAGCACTTTATTTTTCTCATGGATTTGGTATTACTTACAAAGAGCAAACAGGTATCGTTCCGCCTTCTGATGTCGATGTATTTTTAGTAGCACCTAAAGGATCTGGAACTTCACTTCGCCGTATGTTTTTACAAGGCCGTGGCTTAAACTCAAGCTATGCTATTTTCCAAGACGCAACTGGTAAAGCATTTGACCGTGTGGTAGCATTAGGTATTGCCATTGGAAGCGGTTATTTATTTGAAACAGATTTCAAAAAAGAAGTTTTTTCAGATTTAACGGGAGAGCGTGGAACGTTGATGGGTGCTATTCAGGGAATTTTTGCTGCTCAATATGAGGTACTCCGTAGTAAAGGTCATACCCCATCAGAAGCATTTAATGAAACCGTAGAAGAGTTAACACAGTCTTTAATGCCACTAGTAGCAGAGAACGGAATGGACTGGATGTATGCCAATTGTTCTACAACCGCACAACGTGGCGCATTAGATTGGTGGAAAAAATTTAGAGATGCTACAAAGCCTGTCTTTACAGAATTGTATGAGAGTGTAGCTGCTGGTAAAGAAGCTGCAAAATCTATTGAGAGTAATAGCAAACCTGATTACCGCGAAAAATTAGAAATTGAATTGGCTGAATTACGCGATAGTGAATTATGGCAAGCTGGTAAAACAGTAAGAAGTTTACGTCCAGAAAATCAAAAATAATGAGCGCGCTCATGCACGATACCAATGTTTTTCAATTAGATTTTTCTGGCGCTTATGCGCGCTTAAAAGATGTTGTAAAAAAAACGCCACTTATTTACAATCATAATTTGTCTCGTAAGTATGGTTGTGACGTGTATTTAAAAAGAGAGGACTTACAAATTGTTCGCTCCTATAAATTAAGAGGCGCTTATAATATGATGAGCCTTTTACCATCTAACGAGTTAGCGAAAGGCGTTGTATGTGCAAGTGCTGGAAACCACGCCCAAGGATTTGCGTATAGCTGTAAAAAGCTAAATGTGCAGGGCGTGGTTTTTATGCCCATTATTACGCCCAACCAAAAAGTAAGTCAAACTAAAATGTTTGGCGAAGGTTTTGTAGAAGTTAAATTGGTGGGCGATACGTTTGACGATTGTGCAGTAGCTGCAAAAAAATATACCGAAGAACACGGACTAACCTTTATTCCACCTTTTGATAATATCAGAATTATTGAAGGACAGTCTACAGTTGGCATAGAAATTTTAGAAGAACAGCAAAACATTGATTTTATTTTTTTACCCGTTGGTGGTGGGGGCTTAAGTGCTGGCGTTGGTGCGTATTTTAAAACCTATGCACCCGCTACTAAAATTATTGGTGTTGAACCAGAAGGAGCTCCTTCTATGCTTAAGGCGATAAAAGCCGGAGAGCCTGTTAAGCTTGATCAAATTGATAGTTTTGTTGATGGAGCAGCTGTTAAGCGAGTGGGTGATGTAACATTTGAAATTTGCAAACAGGTCATTGATGATATGCACCTTGTACCAGAAGGGAAAATTTGTTCTACTATATTAAAATTATACAATGAAGAAGCCATTGTGGTAGAACCCGCTGGCGCTATTTCTGTAGCAGCCCTTGATGATTATGCCGATCAAATCAAAGGAAAAAAAATTGTGTGTGTTGTGAGTGGTAGTAATAATGACATTGAGCGTATGCAAGAAATTAAGGAGCGTTCTTTACAATATGAAGGCCTCAAACATTATTTTTTAATTCGCTTTGCACAGAGGCCTGGCGCTCTAAAAGAATTTGTGAACCAAGTACTTGGCCCCACA
The DNA here is from genome assembly GCA_040374915.1 of Sediminibacterium sp. GTDB lineage: Bacteria > Bacteroidota > Bacteroidia > Chitinophagales > Chitinophagaceae > Sediminibacterium. The sequence continues at coordinate 3,779 of JBEITL010000028.1, forward strand.
GACGATATTACCCGCTTTGAGTACATGCAAAAAAACAATAAGGAAACTGCGCCAGCACTAGTTGTCATTGAATTACAAGCGCAAGAAAACTATCAATTGCTGATTGATAACATGCAACGTTATCACATCAATTATACAGCAATCAATAAAAACGACAATGTGTTTGCTTATTTGGTTTAGTGTTTATATTTAAAGCGTTATTAATTATACGCCTGGATAATTTTCTATCCATTCAAATTTACATTTATATTTTATTTGCAGTTGCTCTATAAAATAGGTTAAATGAGTTAACGACGTACTAGTTCTAAATAAGAAATCGTGCAATAACACAACTACGTGTTTTTGATTTGTGCGTTTTTTAATCGTTAATTTTCCTACTTTTTGGATGAGGCTATCAACCTGCCTCATTTGTTCAGAAGCATTTAGTTGCCATTCAGTGTCCCATCCAATAAAATGTTGAGGAAGATGTAAAGAGTCGGCAAGTTTGATAACTTTATATGCTACTAAGTTTGTACCTCTTCTGTAATTTCCAATTTTCCAAGAATTGCTTCCTGGAAGTCTTGTGATATTTGACGTTAAGCCTAAAAATTCTTTGTTGTGAACAATATCTGACCAAACACTATCTGGATTGGCGTAATATCGATTTAATCTTCCCTTTGTTATTGCATGAGAGTATGTATGGTTGTATAATTTAAATAGAGGGTTATTTTTTTCTGCTTGATAAATATTATCATACTTATTTGTTCCTCCCATTTGAGAGCCAACAATAAAAAAGTTAGCCTTAATGTTTAAAGCCGTTAATAAGCTATCGACAGATGGTGTTGTAATATAGGGGCCATCATCAAAAGTTAGATATATGGTTACGGCGGTATCAATTTTCTTTTCTACTATAGTACCTGTAACTGCCTTTTTAGCTTCTTTAATTTCTATTTTAGTCTCCTGACATGAAAAAATAAAAAAGGGTATTAATATCAAAAAAAATGAAATTCTCATCGCCAAATTAATTCAATAGCATGCAAGTTACTTAAACTATGGCTATTTTAAGATTAGTTAACTGTTATTTCACTCATGAAAAACCAACCAGGCGTACCTTTACCCTGATGCCAACTTGGTAATTTTTTAATGGGCTGTCCTGTAATTTTCAAATATCTAAATGATGCAGTCGGATATTTAAGCTCTAGCATTTGAGCAAATGGAGCATCATTCATGGTAGGCATTTCAGGTTTAATATTTGCCAGTTGCTGCCAAGTTTTATTGTCATTGCTTCCCCAGGCCATAAGAGATACTGGCGGTAAAATATAAGATGTAGTAGAACGAAGTATATTCACCATAATCCTACTAGTAGGTATACCGCTGCCCATATCAAGTATTACTGTTGCTTCATTATTCTGATAGCCTAGCCATTTACTTGAAAAATCGGTGTAGTCTGCTAAATCTAAATCCGTTAAAACAGTAGCCGCATTCATATTGTATTTGGCATCAGGCGGTGTAGTTAATTTGTAGCCGGCTATAGGAAGGCCAGCTTTCATATAAAAATTTCTTACGGTAGCACTTCCTTTCCATCCTGCTTTAAATGCGCGTACACTTAAAGTTGTAGTATTATCAAGCACAATTGGTTTTTTGTATATTAGACTGGTGCTGCTATCTGGATCTGTACCATCAAGTGTATATCTGATGGTAACATCTTTGATGACATGCTTAATTTGGATAGGTTGATTTTCTTTAAAATAACCACTTGGTAATGAAATAACGGGATCATTCAGGGTAATGATAAGTGTATCAGCACCATCAAAGCCGTAATCAATTTTTATTTGTGCATACTGCTTGCTAATAGCCTTAATAGCTGAAGGGTTTATTTTGGTATCCCAAACAAAAATTTCAGTAATATTTTTATTGCTAAGTAATGTTTTTAATCCTTGCATGGTTATAGCTGTTCCAGCAGCAGAAACAGCTTTTATTTTTTTCATAGAAGCAATTTCTGCCATGCTTTTATCTGTAACATTCGAATAGTTTACGTTTAATCTTTTAAGATTAGGTAGTTTACTAATCCATGATACATCTTCATCAGACACAGGCATTTTTGCAGCATATAAATGAACAATTTGTTCTTTGATAGGATCTAATTCTGTGAGTTTGCTAGAATTATATTGCGTTTGACCATAAAAAGAAACAGCGAGTGCAGGAGACTTTTCGCCTAATTGCTTGATTACTCTGTAGTTTGATTTTAGTTTTTCTATAGTCGCTTCACTGGCCGCATCAAAATCATATTTTTCTTCTTTTGCTAAATATGGTTTAATGTATTCTTCTGCTAATATGCGAAGCGTATCCGTGCTATTAATACTTGTTATTTTTGTATCAAATGGTGCTCCTTTTTGAATCCATGCTTCTAGTATAGCAAGCTCGGCAGTGGTTAATTGCGGCTTGTCTGATGGAGGCATATGTTTTTTATCGGAGAGTGGTAAATGTGCTCTAGTGATCACTAAACTTTTAAGTAAATCACCTGCAACCACTGCTTTTCCCGATTTTCCGCCCGTCATAATATCAACCGAATCGCTTAATGATAACCCACCTTTTTTGTTGCTATTGTTATGGCAAGTACCACATTTTTCTTTGAATATGGTGGCAACCACATTTGGATAAATGCGCGCTTCTGCTAGCGTTAATGTGTTTGGTTGGTTTTTATAAAGTGGTGCTGTTAAAAATCCTTCGCCATGGGTTAGGGTAGCACCAAAATGGCCTGTTGTTATGGTTAAAAAAAACAGGAGTACCCCACTTGAAATGGCTATTTTTTTATTGGATTGAATAAAGTTTGCATAACTATAGAGTATCCAAGCTAAAACAGCTACTGCAGTACCTGACCATTTATGCCACTGCAACGTGTCTCCTTCTGTGCCTTCTTCTGTGGCTAGTAAAATGCCCATGATAGCTGTAAAAATAGCCGTTAAAGCACCAAAGAGACGCACATAGCTAAATACAGAATTGGTTGACGTATTGCTCGGAATAAAATAAGAAACAATGGAAATGAGTAAGAGCGTGATAGGTAAGTGAAGTAGTAACGGATGCATTCTGCCCGCTACTTGAAGCCATACTGGTATTTGAAGTTTATCATCAAATACAAATAAAATACCTATTAAAAACAGTCCTGCAAATGCAAGCGAACTTGCTACTTTCTCAATCCATTTCATAGTTCACTATGCTTGTGTTAATTTATACGGATACACTTTTCCAGAAGCCCACTGCGCCACATAAAGGCTACCTTCATCATCTACACAAACATCATGTGGATGTGCAAATATTTTGTCGGTTTGTTGAAGGGTGTTTAGTTTTCCATTGGTATAAATAGGTTCAGATCCACCAATATTAGAAACCACTTTATTGTCTTTATTTAAAATGGTAACAAAGCCGCTCGCTTCTACACCCATATTTGGTGAACGCAAAACAGCAGCGTATAAATAATCGCCACTAATAACGGGTCTACAAACGCCAGCGCCCGGAACATGAATTACTTCTAATAATTTTCCATCCAAAGAAAATCTTTTAAAGCAAGCTCTGTTTCTATCGGTAACAATTAGGGTAGGTGTAGCGTTTCTATAATCGATACAAATGCCGTGCGCGTTGTCAAGGTATTGTTCTCCTTCGCCTCTACCACCAAATGCATTTTTTAATTTACCATTAGCGTCATAGTGTAAAATGTATTGTGCACCATAACCATCTGCAATATAAAATTCACCATTATCTAAAACAGCGGTTTCGGTTGGTACAAATTTATCTTTAGTCGCATAGGGTCCAACTTCTGCTGGCGGATCAATGGTAAATAAAATTTTACCGTCCATGGTTGTTTTGTATACCTGGTGTCTATTGGTATCTGTAATAAATAAAAAATCTTCTTTACCCGTTTTTTGAATCGATAAACCATGTGCACCTGGGAACTCGGTACCCCAACTTCCTTTTAGCTTGCCAGATTTATTGTAAATGATGATGTTATTTTTTGTTTCATTGGTAAGTAGAACGATGTGACCTTTACTGTCCTGCACCATTTCATGACAATCATTTACAGGGGTTTTGTCGGTGTTTAGGGTTCCCCATTTGGTATCCAAAAAATATTTTTTATCGTTATGACCGTACACAGGTCCTTTTGGTTTTGCCAATAAATCTTTAGTGATAAAAAAACTAGCACCTGCTAAAGCAGAAGTTTGAATAAATTTTTTGCGGTTCATAGGTTTTATTTTAAGCGATAATATTATTGACAACGTTTCCGTATAAATCAGTTAAACGGTATCTTCTTCCTTGGAATTTATAAGTTAATTGTTCATGCTCGAGCCCTAATAGGTTTAAAACAGTAGCTTGAAAATCATGCACGTGAACAGGGTCTTTGATAATATTATATCCGAAGTCGTCGGTTTCTCCATGCACAATACCTGGCTTCACACCGCCACCGGCCATCCAAATACTAAAGCATCGTGGGTGATGGTCACGTCCATAATTATCAACGGTCATAGGGCCTTGGCAGAAATTGGTTCTTCCAAATTCACCACCCCATATAACAAGTGTTTCGTCGAGTAAGCCTCTTTGTTTTAAATCTTTAATAAGCGCTGCAGATGGTTGATCTACATCTTTTGCTTGCCCGCGCATTTCATTAGGTAAGTTGCCGTGCTGATCCCAACCTTGGTGATAGAGTTGAATAAATCGAACACCACTTTCAGATAACTTTCGTGCCAGTAAACAGTTGGCTGCATATGTACCAGGCACTAAACAATCTGGTCCATACATTTTAATAACGCTATCAGATTCTTTAGAAGTGTCAATAATTTCAGGTACGGCTGTTTGCATACGGTAAGCCATTTCATACTGCTGAATTTTAGCAGCAATTTCTGGATCACCAAATTGTTCGTACTCTAAATTATTAAGTGTTGCTACTTTATCAAGCATTTTGCGGCGGGCATTTCTATCCATACCCACTTGATCTTGTAAATATAAAATAGGATTATCGCCACTACTAAATTGAACACCCTGATGCACAGAATCCAAAAATCCGTTGGTCCATAATTTAGAATAAACGCCTTGTCCATTTCCTTTACCTCTCGATAAGAGTACACAAAATGCTGGAAGGTTATTGTTTTCGGTACCAAGTCCATAACTTACCCAAGAGCCCATACTAGGCCTATTGCCTTGTTGTGCACCTGACTGAAAAAACGTAAGTGCAGGGTCGTGGTTAATGGCTTCGGTGTGCATCGATTTGATGATACATAAATCGTCAACTACCGATGCCATGTGTGGAAACAGGTCACTCACATACGCACCTGATTTTCCATATTGTTTAAAGTCGTAGTAAGAACCAATGAGTGGGAATTTACTTTGACCTGCAGTCATACCTGTTAAACGCTGACCATTTCTAATGGACTCAGGTAAGTCTTCACCCATTCTTTCACGAAGCATGGGTTTGTAATCAAATGTTTCAAGTTGAGAAGGTGCTCCATTTTGAAACAAATAAATAACACGTTTTGCTTTTGGTGCAATATGCGGCACTGCTTTCATGATGGCATCTTCTGCACTTTCCTTTCCACCAAATAAATCTGGAATGAGGAGTGAGCCAAGGGCAGCACTACCTAATCCAAGGCTCATTCTAGAAATAAATTTCCTTCGATTTGCGTTAAGGCCGTGTTCGAGTAATTCTTTTTCCATGGTTTATGTTTTTGTGATCGCTTCTTGCATGTTATAAATAACCTGAATGGTTTGCATAGCTGCAGCGAGATCAAC
>JBEITL010000061.1:0-7108 GCA_040374915.1 Sediminibacterium sp.
CTAATTTTTTAGGTATGTCCAATCAGCCGCTGTTAGAAAAGCTTCAATTAAAAGACGAAAAGAATATCCTGATTCAGGGGCTTCCTTCTTCTGTAGAAAAGCAATTTGTAAAAGTAAACTTCGCTAAAAACGTAACGCCATTAATTAGGTCTAAGAAATTAGATTTTGCCTTGGTATTTGCGCTTAGCCAGCAGCAGCTTAACAACATCTTAAAAGAGGTTTTTCCGGCTATTACCCCAGAAACCAAATTATGGATCGCTTACCCTAAAACCACGAGTAAAATTGTGAGTGACCTTAACAGAGAGTCTAGTTGGGAAGTGCTTACTAAAAATGATTACGAATCGGTGCGTCAAGTAACACTCGATCACGTATGGAGTGCCATTCGTTTCCAAAAAACAGATCAAATTCCAAATAAAGACCGCAGTTTTTCTGACGTTAAAAGTTTAGAACTTAAAAGCGGTTCAGGTTTTGAAAAGCGCCTCATTGCTTTACCTGTAGATTTGGAAAGAATTTTTACCAACCACGAAGAAGCCAAAGAGTTTTTTACTTCCTTGTCTATTAGCAACCAAAAAGAATACCTCAGTTGGATTCAGGGTGCTAAAAAAGCAGAAACGAGACAAATTCGTTTAGAAACTGCCGTGGAAAAGCTAATGGCTGGTAAAAGAAACCCCACCGAAAAATAATTTCACCCAAGTTTAAACTGTAGCGGCTGCGGCCAATTCTTTAATGGCAGCAACAAGCTGGTCCAGCTCCTTTGTTGTGGTAAATACATTGGGGGTAATTCTACAACCCACCACGTTACCCGTATCTATACCCACCGTGTAAATCTTGTATTTTTCGAATAGTATTTTTGCTAGTGTTGCAGGGGGCATGCCCTTGATGCCTATATTGGCAATGGCACAAATTCTAGTATCCTGTTTTGGTGTGTTGTACATTACACCAGGGATATCCATAATTTGGCGGGTCCAATACTGTTGTAAAAATTTGAGACGCGCCTGTTTGCGCGCGGGTCCAATAAGTTTATAATGTTCTATCGAATCTTCGATGGTTAAATCGGTAGCAACAGGGTGGGTACCCGTGTGGTTAAATTTAGCAATACCCATTTCTTCAGATTTTGAAGGTCCAATAAGTGGCCAGATGCTATCCTGATTTTCTTTACTTATATATAATATACCAGCACCTAATGGACTTGAAAGCCATTTGTGTAAACTGGCGCCATAAAAATCACAATGTAGTTCTGGAATGGTATAAATTAGTTGAGCAAAAGCGTGCGCGCCATCTACGAGTACTTTAACTCCCTGCGCATGGGCCATGTCACAAATTTTGCGGATAGGCATTACCTGCCCCGAAATATTGATCACATGCGATACAAGCAGCAGTTTGGTTTTTGGTGTAATTGCATTTTTGTAAAGTGCTACAATTTCTTCGTCGGAAGATGGATTGAGTGGAACTGAAACTATTTTGTTAACTACGCCGTGTCTAGTAGCTACTTCTCTAAACATATCGAGCATGGCGCCATAATCTTGAACAGCCATAACTGCTTCGTCTCCAGCCTGCCATTTAAAACCCGCAATAATGGTATCTAATGATTCGGTGGTGTTTCTGGTAATTACTATTTCGGAAGGGTCGCAACCTGCAAGGGCGGCAAGTTTTGCGGCTATTCTTTTTTTATTTTCATACTGAACAGTGCGCATATAATAAGCGCCTAAACTATTTACGTATTTAATATGTTCAATGTATTTATTGAGTAGTTTTTGTGGTAAAATATTATAGTAACCACTTTCTAAATTTATATAGCTCTCTTGTAAAACATAATCGGCCCTGAGTGCTGCCCAAAAATCTTCGTCTCCAGCAATTTGTTCCAGCGGTAGGTGATTGTGTTTGGCAATATGTGCCTCTGCCGAAAATTTTGTAAACGGTAGTGACATGCCTGCTAGTGTGAGTCCTTTTAAAAAAGTTCTTTTGTGCATATTAGTTTATTTAGTCCTCGTCTTTTTCTGAAGCCGGAATAATGAAAGCAGCTCTGCGTGGTGTAGGGAATGGAATGTCATTGCCTTTAATCGCATGCCATAAAATTTTACTAAACTCTAAATCGTTGTTGGAATCTTCTTTAGCAAAATTTAATTTCTCTGATCTTTTTTGCCACTCATTGTAAGCGGTATTTTTTTCTAATAAATTATAAGAAGGAATGATGGCTTTATAATTAAACGGTGAAGGCGTATTTGTAAAGCAGCGCCACAAAGGTGTTGCAGCCGCATCATATTGAGACATTGGAGGAAGTCCTAAAATAAGCTCCATCGTGCGCAGCATACCACTGGTAGAATAAGGTGTGTGGTCTATAAAATTTCTTTTAACAAAACCACCAAAAACATAAGCAGGACTTCTGTGGGCATCCACATGGTCTGCGCCATTTTGTGCGTCATCTTCTAATACAAATACCGCCGATTCGTTCCAGATTGGGCTCTTTGCTAAATGCTCTAAAAATAAACCAACGGCTAAATCATTATCTGCCACATGCGCATAGGGGGTTGGTCTGCCTATTCTAGTTCCTTCGGTGTGGTCGTTTCCAAAACGAACCGTATTAAAACGTGGCACCTGACCTTTTGCAAGTAAAGAATCAAAATCTCTTTGCCATCTTTTAAATCTGAGCGTGTCAGGAATATTTAAATTATAGGGCTGAAAGTCTTTGCAAAAATGATCATTTAAAACAGGTACTGTAGCTTTGCCGCCCGAAACAAATTCGCCATAAGAGCGGAAGCTGATGCCTGCCCTATAGCAGTTGTTCCAAATAAAACCATTTTTGTTATTGGCAATTTCTCTTTCACCTTCGCCTCCATACGTACCGCCTCTACCAGAGTAACTAGTAGGCCAAGTTTTTTCTAGGTAGTCATTTGCATAAGCGCCCATACTCCAGTTGTGTCCATCGGCACTTACTTCTGAGTCTACATAAAAATTATCGAGTAAAACAAAATTACTGGCAATGGCGTGCTGGTTGGGTGTAATATTTTTTCCAAATAACAATAGGGATGTGTCACCATTGCCACCTGGCATGTCTGCTAGCACTTGATCGTAGGTACGGTTTTCTTTGATAATATAAAACACGTATTTAATAGGAGAAGGTTGCCCCACTTTACTAGGTATTGGATTGCCTGGTTCGATGCTATCTGCCTGTGTTAATTTAGCTGCTGTATAAGGCGTGTTTTTATAAACTGTTTTCGTATACTTTGTTAATTCAAGTGCAGTGGGGTTGGTGATGATACTCATGGTGCCGGTAAACAAAGAGCCAATGTACTGTTCGCTACCAGCAGTTTTGGTAATGCCCATGTGGTGTATTACTTCGCCTTTTTTTCTGATAGGAGAAGGTCCAAACGGATTTGCTTTTGGTGTAAATCCTTTACCATTGGCTACCCAAATTTTATTGTTTAAAAAACGCACACTGGTAGGGTACCAGCCAGTTGGAATAAATCCAACAGATTTACTGTTTCCTATTTTTGCAATATCAAAAACCGCTAAACAGTTGTTGTCTGCGTTGGCAATAAATAAACGGTTATTTTTTTTATCAATGGCTAAACTATTGGTGGTAGAACCACTCGGTGCATTTGGATAGAGTGCTGCATCTAAAATTTCTACTACTTTATTTTTTGCAATATCAATAATAGAAACACTATTGTCATTGGCATTACATACAAATAAATGGGTATTGGTGATGAGCATTTCGTTGGGGTTGTCTCCAACGGTAATAGGCGGTGCCCAAGTTTTTGATTTTAAATCAAATACAAGCACCTGATCGGCACCCCAGCAACTAACGTATAAGGTAGATTTATTGGGGCTCAGTTTACATGTAAAAGCTTCTGCTGCTAAGCCGTATTTTCCAATTATTTTTTTAGTATTTAGATCAAAAATATAGAGCTGTTTGTCTTCTCTGGTTACAACAAATAATTGCTGTGTGCTTTCGTTAATTTCAATACCTGCTGGTCCAATTTTTTCTGGCCATTTGTTGCCTAATAGTAAACTATCAACTAGCGTTAATTTATTATTTTGAATCGCGTATTTATTAATGCGGTTGTCGTGTCCAGCTGCAGCGTATAAAAATTTTTCATCGGCACTAAATTTTAAACCGTACCAAGATTTTGCAATACTAACCGAATCTATAATTTTTTCTGATTTAGTATCGATGAGTTCGATGCTCTGGTAGCCCTGTCCGTTGTTGGTAACGGCCATGAATTTACCGGTATTACTTACTTCTATGTTTAAGGGAAGATCGCCAAGTGCAAAAGAAGTACCAGCGGGGTTTAATTTCCAGCCGTTGGCTAACTGAATGGTTTGCGCTTGTAGGGTTGTTGACGTTACAACTAAAAGCGAAAGTGCTAAAACCTGGAGGAGCTTTTTCATATTAATTATTTGATACCGAAAAGGTAGGGATTTTGGCTAAAATATATGCTTTGAGGTATATTATTATTATATTACGGGTACTATATATACCGCATGAAAAAATTACAATTGTTATTGGCTTTCATATTTGCAACTAGTTTGTTGAAACAATTAAAAGCACAAACAAAATCTACTCAACCCACACCCAACATCGTGCTCATTTTTATGGACGATATGGGTTATGGTGATCCAGAAGTGTATGGTGGCTTTCCATACCACACGCCCCATATAAATAAGCTTGCGGCAAGTGGCATGCGCTTCACTAATTTTTATGCAGCCCAGGCAGTATGCAGTGCTTCTAGGGCGGCACTTTTAACAGGATGCTATCCAAATAGGGTTGGTATTTCTGGTGCCCTCATGCCATGGTCTACTGTTGCATTAAATCCAAAGGAAGCAACCATTGCAAGCATTGTAAAAACAAAAGGATATGCAACAGGCATGATTGGTAAATGGCATTTGGGTGCTAAAGCGCCATATTTACCTACCTCATATGGCTTTGATGAATACCTTGGCCTACCATATTCTAATGACATGTGGCCTGTTGGTTTTGATGGTATACCCATTACCGATACCGCCAATAAAAAATCCAAATATCCGCCACTTCAATTATTAGAAGGATTTAATCCGGTGATGCCTATTAATAATTTAGAAGATCAATCTAAACTTACAACACTCTACACGGAAAGGGCTGTAAGCTTTATTGGTAAAAATAAAAACAAACCATTTTTTTTATACCTCGCGCATTCTATGCCACACGTGCCTATTGCGGTTTCTAATAAATATAAAAACAAAAGTGGCGCTGGTTTATTTGGTGATTTAATGATGGAAATAGATTGGTCTATTGGAGAAGTGATGAAGGCACTTGACAAAAATGGATTAACAAAAAATACACTCATTATTTTTACGAGTGATAACGGCCCATGGCTCACTTTTGGCAACCATGCAGGCAGTACCGGCGGACTTCGTGAAGGAAAGGGCTCTGCATGGGATGGGGGTGTAAAAGTGCCCTGCATTATGAGTTATCCTGGGGTTATTGCGCCTGGGTCTATTTGTAATAATTTGGCAGCTACCATGGATGTACTTCCCACTATTGTAGGATTTACAAAAACTAAATTGCCAACCAATACAATTGATGGGGTAAATATCTTGTCTCTGCTTACCCAAAAACCTAATGCCAATCCTAGAGATCATTTTGTTTATTATTATGACAACAATAGCCTCAAAGCTGTTAGACAAGGTGTATGGAAATTGGTATTTGCGCACCAGTCTCAAACATACAAAGCTACAGATATGGGTAAGGATGGATTTTCGGGTAAATATGCTTCAGTAGCAGTGCCAATGGCGCTCTATGATTTATCTACCGATCCTGGTGAAACACTTGATGTAGCGAAGCTCAATCCCTCAGTGGTAGCGGCTTTAACGGCCATTGCGGATACTTACAGAACCGCACTTGGTGATGATTTAACCAACAAGCCGGGTACTCAAAAAAGACCCGCTGCAACTTTACAATAATGACTAGATAATTTTGGTGGGTAAATAGCTGATAATCATGACAACAAAATGACAATTTAGGTGTTTAATTGATTTAATTTCGTCTCTCAAACCGCATTAAAATATACGAATATGGAAAATACAAGCGCAGAAGGAAAATGCCCTTACACAGGTGCAACAGTTGCTAGCGCTACCGCTAAAATGGGTAGTGCAGGAAGTGGTACAAGAAACACCGATTGGTGGCCTAACCAACTTCGATTAAACATTTTGCGTCAGCACACAGCAAAGTCTAATCCAATGGATTCGACGTTTAACTATGTCTCTGAATTTAAAACATTAGACCTAAAGGCTGTAAAGCAAGACATTTTTGATTTAATGACCAATTCTCAAGAATGGTGGCCTGCCGATTATGGTCATTATGGTCCGTTCTTTATTAGAATGGCTTGGCATAGTGCTGGTACTTACCGTACAACAGATGGTAGAGGTGGCGGTGGAGCTGGTATGCTTCGTTTTGCACCACTTAATAGTTGGCCTGATAATACCAACCTTGATAAAGCACGTTTACTTTTATGGCCTATTAAAAAGAAGTACGGTAAAAAATTATCATGGGGTGATTTAATGATTTTAACAGGTAACTGTGCACTTGAATCTATGGGCTTCAAAACTTTTGGTTTTGCAGGTGGTAGAGAAGATGTATGGGAACCACACGAAGACGTGTATTGGGGTTCTGAGCGTGAGTGGTTAGGCGATAAGCGTTACAGTGGAGATAGAGATTTAGAAAATCCATTAGCGGCTGTTCAAATGGGATTGATTTACGTAAATCCAGAAGGCCCTAACGGTAATCCTGATCCAATTGCTTCTGCAAAAGACATTCGTGAAACTTTTGCACGTATGGCAATGAATGATGAAGAAACCGTTGCACTTATTGCGGGTGGTCACACATTTGGTAAAACACATGGTGCTGCTGATCCAGGTAAATATGTAGGTAAAGAGCCTGCTGGTGCGAGCATTGAAGAGCAAGCCACTGGTTGGAAAAATACTTTTGGTACTGGTAGTGGTGTTCATACCATCACTTCTGGTTTAGAAGGTGCGTGGACAACAACACCTACTAAATGGAGCAATAACTACTTCGAAAACTTATTTAAGTTTGAGTGGGAGCTTGTAAAAAGCCCTGCTGGTGCGAGCA
>JBEITL010000176.1:0-3605 GCA_040374915.1 Sediminibacterium sp.
GCGCACCAAAAACTTCCTACTCAGTTTTAATGAATTCGTTACCCTACAGGGCTTACAAGAAAATTTGATTGTTTCCCCTACCGTCAAAAACAATCCCATTATCGACTATAAACTTAAAAACGTTACCATTAAGTTTAAAGATTCTCTAGAGGAAAATACCACTTACACACTGGATTTTGGAAAAGCGTTAGTAGATGTGAACGAGTCAAATGTAGCGAAGGGTTTTAGGTATATTTTTTCTACCGGTAACACCATTGATAACGGCAATTATACTGGGCACGTAATTGTAGCCGCTACCGGAAAAGTAGACAGCACCCTAATTGTTGTTCTGCACAATAATTTAAACGACACGTCTGTTTATAAAAACACACCAAGGTATTATGCCCGTGTTGATGGCAAAGGCAATTTTAGTTTTAGAAACCTTGCACCTGGAAAATATGCAGCCTATATAATTCCTACAAATTTTTCTAGAAAGTATGACGATAGCACTAATTATTTTGGTTTTTTAAACGCGCCCGTAACGGTGTCTGAAAAAACAAAAGCAGACACGATATACGCTTTTGAAGAATTTAAAAAAATAGAAAAAAAGATTTACGCAGCTGCCAATACAAAAGACCCAAAAGAAGACAAGCGTTTAAAATATAATGTAGCCTTTAACAATGGCGAGCAAGATTTATTAACACCACTAGAAATAACTTTTGCAAAAAAAATAAGTATTAAAGATTCGGCAGCGATACAACTAGTTGACACCAATTTCGTCCGCAAAGAAGGCTATAGTCTTTCACTAGATAGCGCCGCTACAAAATTAAGTATTGGCAACAACTGGCCAGCTGGAGAACCCTTCAAACTCATACTAACAAAGGGTTTTGTTGCAGATAGTCTTGGCAATACCACTGCTAAATCGGATACCTTATCTTTTTACACAAAAAAAGAAAACGACTACGGACTACTTAAATTTAAGTTCCCTAACATTGATACAACACGCCACCCCGTTTTGCAAATTATTGAAAGGGACCAAGTCATCAATAGCTATCCACTATCAAGTAACCAGTTAATTGTTAAACGGTACAAGCCGGGTAGTTACGAACTCAGGATACTTTTTGATGCCAATAAAAATGGTATTTGGGATACGGGTTCTTTTAAGCTCAACAAAAGGCAGCCAGAAATTGTTATAGAAATTCCAAAGCCTATTTCTGTACGCAATAATTGGGACAATGAAATAACGGTTACTTGGTAAAATAAAAACGTATGCAACTACCTTCTTCCTTACTTGAAAATGCAGTGGCCCAATTTGCCAAGCTGCCTGGTATTGGAAAAAAAACAGCCTTACGCCTCGTTTTGCATTTACTTAAACAAGACACCGAAGATGTTACCATGTTTGGTGATACCATCAAAAAAATGCGCAACGAAATTAAGTTTTGTCAGCGCTGTTATAATATTAGTGATGGCACTATTTGCTCGATATGCGCTAATAGTGCGCGCAACCAGCAAATCATTTGTGTGGTTGAAAATATTAGAGATGTGATTGCCATAGAAAGCACCGGTCAGTTTAATGGTACTTACCATGTACTTGGCGGTATTATTTCGCCTTTAGATGGTGTTGGGCCAGAGCAACTAAATATTGAGGGCCTAATTACTAGAATAGAAAAAGAAAGCACCGAAGAAATATTATTTGCCCTTAATCCCACCATTCAGGGGGATACCACCATCTATTACATACAAAAAAAGATAGCACCACTTGGCTGTAAGGTAACCACCATTGCTAGAGGCATTGCTTTTGGTGGCGAACTAGAATACGCAGATGAAATGACACTTGCTAGAAGTATAACCAACAGATTACCGGTAGGTCAATACGTAAAATAAATTGTACAGTATGAAAGCTTGGATAAAATATACCATCGGGTTCATTGTAATTGTGGTGATTGCTGGTGCAGGATTTGCATGGTGGATATACCATAAACCACAGCGTAATATTAACAATGAAATAGCCGTTAAAACAGAAACCAATGCATTACTTGATGCTTTCAAACAAAATGAAAAAACAGCAAGTACACAGTACACCGATAAAGTATTAGAACTCTCTGGCATTGTAAAAGAAGCCTCTAAAAATGAAGCTGGAAAATGGGTAGTCAATATTGAAAACGCTACGCATACGGGTAGCATCACCGTTGCATTTAGCGCTTTACAAGATCAGGTACAACCCTTTGACAGCATAACTTATAAGGGTATTTGCGCGGGTTATTTTCCTGAGGATAATAATATTGTAATCAATGAAGCAGTACTATTATTTAAGGGAAAAATGGATACTACAAAAAAAGTTAGCGCAAATGTTGAGCCAGTTCAAAAAGACACCATACTTAATTTTTCTACTAAAAAAGGGGCTATCAAATTTGTCTCTCCTACCGACGCGGATGTGAGTGCTGTTAACAACGAAGTGTCGAGTAAAATAAGTGCAACTGGAGATATCCGTTTTAGTCTACTATTTAAAGGCTTTCAATTCAAGTACGCTGAAATGCAAACGCATTTTAATGAAGAATATGTTGAGAGTGAAAAATATCCAAGAGCAAGTTTTGCGGGTACCATCCAAAATATAAAAAGCATCGACTTTACTAAAGATGGTAAGTATACCGCCAAAGTTGTTGGAACTTTAACTATGCATGGTGTAACAAAACCAGTTCAAACCACCGCAACATTAAACATCAGTAAAGGTAAAATTGCAGCTACTGCCACCATGAGCATCAATATGTCAGATTTTAAGATTGATGCAAGCGCTGTTACCGAAAAAGTAGACCTAGAAATTAATTGTAATTACACACAATTATAGGGTTTTACCTATCTTTGCGTCCTGCACAGGCGGATTTGTTTATTGTTCAGCCTGTACATTCGAGTAGACCCCTACTTTCGAACACAATCGAACTAATAAACGTATGATAGCAACTCCCCCCTTAACGCTCCCTACGTTTTTAGCAAGATTATGTAATAAGTGGATCAACCATTTGTAAACTAACCAGGAGATGCGTATTAAAAACGAATTAGAACAACGAATTTTAGTGATTGATGGCGCCATGGGCACCATGATTCAACGTCACAAATTAGAAGAAGCCGATTACCGTGGTGAACAATTTAAAAATTGGCATACCGATGTTAAAGGCAACAATGATATGCTATGCATCACGCAACCTGATATCATTGTAGGTATTCACAAACAATATTTAGCAGCGGGAGCAGATATTATTGAAACCAATACGTTTAGTAGTACCACTATTGCGATGGCCGATTATGATATGCAGGCGTATGCTTATGCATTGAACGTGGCAGCTGCAACCTGCGCCAGACGTGCAGTTGAAGAGTATTGTCTAGAAAATAAAGATAGCGGACCCAAATTTGTAGCTGGAGCTATTGGCCCTTTAAATAAAACACTCAGCCTCTCTCCAGATGTAAACAATCCTGGATTTAGAGCGGTCACTTTTGATGAAGTAGTAGTGGCTTACAAAGAACAAATTAAAGGACTGGTTGACGGAGGTGTAGACGTACTTCTGATCGAAACTATTTTTGATACCCTCAATGCAAAAGCAGCCATTTTTGCGGCCAAAGAATTTTTTAGA
>JBEITL010000069.1:0-6711 GCA_040374915.1 Sediminibacterium sp.
CCGTAAACAATTAAACGCAGATGCTCAGGACAGCACTGGTGCCGAGGCAACAGCTGTAACTGCGACAACAAATGCCCCTGCAGCAGCGCCAGTTGTAGAAACTGCGCACGATGATTTTGACTGGAGCATTGACAAACGTAACGTAAGTCATTATGCCGAAGCAGAAAGACAAAAGTATGATAAAGTGTATGATGACACTTTCGTACAAATCCAAGATGGCGAAATCATGAATGGTATCGTTGTTGCTTTAACAAAAACAGATGTTGTAATCAACATTGGTTTTAAAAGTGATGGCCTTATTTCTTCTAACGAATTCCGTGATCTACAAGGATTAAAAATTGGTGATGAAGTAGAAGTGATGGTTGTTGAAAAAGAAGACCGTCAAGGAAACTTACACCTTAGCCGCAAATCTGCGCGCATCTTCCGTGCTTGGGAAAGAATTATGGAAGTGCACAAAACAGGTGAAGTGGTTACAGGTACTGTTACCAGCAAAACAAAAGGTGGCTTGATCGTTGATGTATTTGGTATGGAAACTTTCTTACCAGGTTCTCAAATTGATGTGAAGCCAGTTACTGATTACGATCAGTTTGTTGGTAAAACAATGGAATTTAAAGTTGTAAAAATCAACGAAACCATTAAGAACGCAGTTGTATCACACAAAGCCCTTATCGAAAGCGATATCGAAGCACAACGTGCAGAGATCATGAGCAAACTAGAGAAAGGTCAAGTGTTAGAAGGTGTTGTTAAAAACATCACTGACTTTGGTGCATTTATGGACTTAGGTGGTCTAGATGGTTTGTTATATATCACAGATATTTCATGGGGTCGTATCTCTCACCCAAGCGAAGTGGTGAAGATGGATCAGAAATTACAAGTGGTGGTATTAGACTTCGACGACGACAAAAAGCGTATCAGTTTAGGTCTAAAGCAATTGACTCCACACCCTTGGGATGTATTACCAGAAGGTCTTTCAGAAGGTTCTGTTGTGAAAGGTAAAGTTGTAAACATTGAAGATTACGGTGCGTTCTTAGAAATTCAACCTGGTGTTGAAGGTCTAGTTCACGTATCAGAAATTACATGGGCTAACACACCAATCAACGCAAAAGAATTCTTTAAGTTACAAGATGAGTACGAAGCTAAAGTGGTAACACTTGATAAGGACGCGCGCAAAATGAGCTTATCTATTAAGCAAATGAGCCAAGATCCTTGGAGCAGCATCGAATCTAAATTCCCTGAAAACAGCAAGCACAAAGGTTTGGTAAAAAATATCACTCCGTACGGTGTTTTTGTTGAAATGGAACCAGGAATTGGTGGTATGATTCACATCAGCGATTTAAGCTGGTTGAAGCGTTTCAATCACCCTTCTGACTACACTAAAGTAGGCGATGCAATTGATATCATTATCTTAAGCATTGATAAAGAAAACAGAAAATTACAATTAGGTCATAAGCAATTGGAAGAAGATCCTTGGAATGCATTAGAAGAAACTTTTGCAATTGGATCTGTACACGAAGGTACTGTTACTCGTAAGGATGACAAAGGTGCGCTTGTACAATTACAATATGGCTTAGAAGGATTCGTGCCTAACCGTCACTTAAACAAAGAAGATGGTACGCAGGTAAAAGCAGACGATACAGCGCAATTTATGGTGATCGAATTTGATCGCAACGAAAAGCGTATTGTATTATCACACGCTCGCCTTTGGGAACAAGTAATAGCTGAAGAAAAAGAAGTAGCTAAGAAAGAAGCCAAAGCGGAATCTGACAACACCAAGAAGGCAGTAAAGGCGGTTCAGTCTAAAGTAGAGAAGTCTACCTTAGGTGATTTGAGCGCACTTGCTGACATCAAGGCTAAATTGCAGGAAGGTGAAGGCGGGAACTAATTAGTCCCCTTTCATTAGGAATAGGTCAAAAAGCTGTCTAACCACCCGGTTAGGCAGCTTTTTATATTTTTCTTAACTAGTTGATAGTCAATATCAGAAATCAAATTTCTAATTTGCTAACAATTAACTAATTTTGCCAACTTGTATGAATAGAATTGTAATTGTTTTTTTGGCGGCTTTTATACTGGTTTCCTGCTCCTCAAAGTTTTCAAAAATCTTAAAGAGCAAAGACGTCGAGTATAAGTATAAAATGGCAGAGCAGTTTTATGCTAAAAAAGATTACAGCAAGGCGCAAGTATTGTACGAAGATATTTTTCAGGTGATGAAAGGTACCCCTCGTTACGAAGACATGTATTATAAATTCGCGTACTCTTATTATTATCAAAAAGATTACTCGAACGCCGAAAACTTATTTAAGAACTTCTTGGAAAATTTTCCAAGTTCTAACAAGTTGGAAGAAATAGAATACATGCGTGCCTATTCGTTCTTTAAAGAATCACCAAAAGTAGATTTAGATCAAACCAATACCAATAAAACCATGCAATTAATGCAGGTGTTTATTAATGGACATCCAGGTTCTAAAAGAGTATTGGATGCAACAGAAATTATAGATCAGTGCAGAGAGAAACTAGAAGAAAAAGAATACAAAGCAGCACAGCTTTATTTAAACCTAGGTTATTATAAAGCGGCAGCCGTGGCTTTTGGTAATGTGTCTGATAATTTTCCGGATTCTAAAAGAGCAGATTTATATAAGTGCCAAGTAGTGGTATCGTATTATAAATACGCCGAAATGAGTTACGAAGAAAAGCAGCAAGAGCGTTATGCAAAAGTGATTGTAGAAGCCGATGATTTTTTAGAGCGCTACAGCACCAGTAAATACGTAGACGAAGTGAATAAATATAAAACAGCATCTTCAAATTATTTAAACAATACAAAAAAATGAGTAAGCTAAGAAGACAATTAAGTGCCAACACACCAAGCGTTGTTGAAACTAAAAGCCTAATTGATATTAAAGCAAAAACTGGTAATTTATACGAGTCTATTGCGATTGTGGCACGTAGAGCCAATCAAATTAATGTTTCAATTAGAGAAGAACTGCACAACAAATTGGAAGAGTTTGCTAGTCATACCGATAGCTTAGAAGAAATTCATGAAAATAAAGAGCAAATCGAAATCTCTAGAGCGTATGAGAAAATGCCTAACCCTGCTATTTTGGCAACCCAAGAATTCATGGAAGGCAAAGTGTATTATAGAAAAAACGAAGAGAACGATTTATTCCGTTAATTCAAACAAATCTATTTTATATAAAAGACAGTGTAATAACTGTCTTTTTTTGTTATTTTAGAGTACGTTATTTGGTCCAATATGAAGTTTGCGAACACAATACTTACACTTTTATTCGTTGCTGTTTTTTCGGGGGCTCAAGCCCAGGAATTACAGGCTAGGGTAACGGTATTGTCGAATAGGGTAGCCACCAGTGTAGACAAAAGAATATTCACAACCCTTCAAACACAGTTAACGAGCCTACTCAACAATAGAAAGTGGACATCTGATTTTTACAAGCCGCAAGAAAAAATTGAGTGCAGTTTTATTGTCAATATCGAAACGGTTGTAGAAACCAATGTATATAAGGCTACCTTAAGTATTCAAGCAGCGAGACCCGTTTACGGTTCGAGTTATAAAGCCAGTATGGTTAATTTTCAGGATCCAGATGTAACGTTTAAATACCAAGAATTTCAGCCAATCGAATTCAATGAAGCAAGGGTGCAGGGGACAGATGCGGGAGCGGCTAATTTACCCGCTATTTTCGCCTACTATGCCTACACGATTATTGGACTTGATTATGATTCCTTTGCATTAAAAGGCGGTGAGTCTTATTTTAGAAAAGCACTGAATATTGTGAACAATGCACCGGAAGGCAAAGGGATTCAGGGATGGAAAATGTTTGATGGACTTCGTAACCGCTTTTGGTTGGCAGAAAACTTAACCAATGCCCGTAACAATACGATTCATGATGTGTTTTATGGGTATTACAGAAATGGACTAGATCATTTAATAGATAATGAAGCGCAAGCGCAAAGTGCTATACTTGCTGCCTTAATACAACTTCAAACTTTTGCGCAGGACAATCAAAACAGCATGATTCAGCAGTTTTTTTTACAGAGTAAATATGCAGAATTAGCTGGTATTTTTAAAAAGGCAAAAGCTGCGGACCGATTAAAAGCCACCGAATTATTATCGGTGCTTGATCCAACCAATGCGCCCAAATATAAAGAAGCACTTCAATGAGACAACGTCTAGTATATCTACTTCTTGTTTTTGTTCTCCTTGCTGGTTGCAACGGCGGAACGCCTAAAAATGTACTACCCGTAAACACGATGAAGGTAGTTATGTTTGATATGCTAAAGGCCGATGAATGGTATGCACGAAAATTAGTAGGGGATACGCTGATGTTAAAAGTAAAAGAGGATATCCCTTTGTACGAGCAGGTTTTTGCTGTGCATAAGATCACTAAAAAACAGTTTTATGATAGCTATCATTATTACGAAGCGCATCCTGTGGCCTATAAAGAGCTGGTGGATTCATTAGAGTCATATGCCAATAAACAAAAGCTAAAAACCATAAAAAAATAAACAATATTTATTTTCACTTGTTACAATAAAAAACAAAATATATGAGTTTAACAACAGGCACTCCAGCACCAAATTTTAGCTTATTTGATACCGATAAAAATCAGGTTCATTTAGCAGATCAAAAAGGTAAAAACGTGGTTTTATTGTTTTTCCCTTTAGCATTTACAGGCGTTTGTACGACAGAGCTATGTTCTGTGAGAGACAATATTGCTTTATACAATAATGCCACTGCAACTGTATTTGGTGTGTCGGTAGATTCTTTGTTTGCCCTTGGAAAGTTTAAGGACGAGCAAAACCTAAATTTCTCTTTATTAAGCGATTTTAACAAAGATGCTGCAAAGGCGTTTGGTGTTTTATATGATGTATTTCCTGCATTTGAAATGCAAGGTGTTAGCAAGCGTGCTGCCTTTGTAATTGACAAAGAAGGTGTTATTCAGTACGCCGAAGTTTGCCCTACACCTGGTGATTTACCAAACTTTACAGCAATTCAAGAAACCCTTGCTAAACTAGCTTAATTTAGTTTGTTGTATCTTTGTACTATTAGGTCAAAAGCATGCAAAAAAAGAACTTCATTATAGTTGGTATATTATTTATCATTACCTCCAGTTTTACACCTGGAGGTAATGGTTTTTATGACTCTTTTTTTAGCGCACCCGCAACCGCTAAAGTGATTCGCTTTTATCCCAACCCGGCTACCACCGTTATCAACTTTGAATTTGATAAATCAGTAGCGTCTACGAGCGTTATTGCAATCTATAGTTTTTATGGAAAAAAAATGAGCGAGCAGCGTTTATCAACGAATAAAGTAAGTTTTATTTTAGACGATAATTACACCCGCGGCTTGTATGTTTTTCAACTCCGCGATCAAGCTGGTAGGCTCATTGAGTCTGGTAAATTTCAAGTAAACAAGTAGTTTACTTATCTGTTACTTCAACAATTAAAAATTTTAAATAATTGGTATTTTCCATGCCCCAAATAATGGGATGGTCAGACGCTTGCGCTTGAAACGTAACTTGTCTAATTTTTTTGCGCGCATCTTTTGCTGCCATTTCGATGGTTTGTAAAAACAGTTCTGGTTGAACGAGATTGGTGCAACTTGATGTCACTAAAAAACCACCATTTCTAATTAATTTCATACCACGTAAATTAATTTCTTTATACCCCGTAATTGCTTTTTGAATACTTTCTCTACTCTTTGTAAATGCAGGTGGGTCAAGCATTACAACGTCATATTGTCTGCCATCTTTACCCCATTGCTTAAGCACATCAAATGCGTTCATCGCTTCAAATTTACAGATGTCGTCTAGTCCATTCAGGGCAGCATTTTTATTGGCTTGCGCTACAGCGTTTTCAGAAATATCTAAACCCAACACAGATTTTGCGCCATAATGTGCGGCATGAATTTCAAATGTTCCCGTGTAGGTAAAAGCACCTAAAACGTCGGCACCTTTTACAATATGTTGAATGGCTTTTCGGTTGTCTTGTTGGTCTAAAAAGTAACCCGTTTTTTGTCCATTTTGTATATCTACATGAAAACGTAATCCGTTTTCATGGATAATAATATTTGTATCAAATGGCTCCGATAAAAAACCTTTTATTTGCGTAAGTCCTTCTAGTTCTCTTACAGGCACATCGTTTCTTTCGTATATTCCCTTGGGCGTAAAAATAGTATTGAGTGCTTCCACAATGGCAGGCTTCCAATGATCCATGCCTAACGACAAAGTTTGCAAAACAAAGTAGTCGTTAAACTTATCAATGATAAGGGCAGGCATTTGGTCTGCTTCACCAAAAACAAGTCTACAATTTTCGGTGTAGCCTATTTTTTGACGGTAAGCCCATGCTTCTGCAATACGGCGGTGAAAAAAGGCAGCATCAATGGTTTCGGGCTTACGGGTGAGCAAACGTACTAGGATCTGTGATTTTGGGTTAATATAGCCTCTGCCTGCAAATTTTCCATCGGCATAATGTACATCTACTGTGGCAGCTGGCTCAATAGGGCCTTCAATTTTGTCTACTTCATTGCCAAATACCCAGGGGTGACCATTTGCGATACGCGCCGCAATCTTCTTTTTTAGAAACAACTTTGTCATGTCCGCGAAGATAAGGCGGATTAATCTGCCAATTTTTCCCTTTTCTTTGCAACGGCAAAATTTTTGCAAGATTAATGGGGTAAAACAAGAAGCAATCATTATGGAA
>JBEITL010000220.1:0-2791 GCA_040374915.1 Sediminibacterium sp.
GCTCGGGATTTAGAGCGAAAGACCGGGCTCGAACCGGCCACCCCGACCTTGGCAAGGTCGTGCTCTACCAAATGAGCTACTTTCGCTTGATTGTAAAGAACTAAATTAGGAGTGCAAAAATAGGATTCTGCAGTTGCTGACAAAATTTTTTATTGAAAATTTCAATAAAATTATTTGTAATCAGGCTTGTATTGGCTACTTCCTTGCACTTCAACGTCTGGTTTACCTTTATAACGTTGGTCATATAAACGGTAACAACCGCCTAAAACAAAAGCTAGGATACAAAAAACATGTAAATAAAATAAGAATTTAGAAGAAGATACCCAGTTGCTGGCTAAATCTTTTTCAGGTAAGTTATTTGTTTGTTCAGACATAGTAATGTTTTGGAGATGCAAAAATAAGGTAACAATGATTATTTACATCGTGTTTGAGAAAATAATTTCAGAAAATTTAGTTTGTTTTTTAACAAAGTAGCACAAAATAATAGAATCATTAAACACCCCATTTAAGGCTTTCATTGGCTTTTTAGGCGCCATAATCCTTTTGCCACCCCTGTTAAAAATCTGCTTTGTCCAAATAATCATCACCGACATATGGGCTTTTACAATCGCATAAAAGAACGAAAAATCTCCTTGTAGTACCCCTTTCCATGCAGATATTGCATCCAAGCAAAATCGTGCAGGGATTTTCCATATCAGCTCCGCTACTGGCAGGTTTTTTCCGAGCATCAAAAGGTTATTTCTAAAATTTAAGAACACTTTTCTACCACCTCTTGGAAGTGTACCTCCGCCTACGTGGAACACGACTGATGATGGGCAACTCATGATAGAATAGCCAGTTCTTTGTAGTCTCCAACAAAGATCGATTTCTTCTTGGTGGGCAAAAAAACTTTCATCTAGCCCCCCTACTTCATGATAACAACTTGACCTAATAAATAAAGAAGCCCCAGTAGCCCAAAAAATGGGCTCACAACGATCATATTGTCCATTGTCTTTTTCACAAACATCAAATATCCTACCTTTCGAAAATGGATAGCCTAATGAATCAATCCATCCACCTGCTGCACCTGCGTATTCGAAACTTTTTTTATCGGTATAAGAAAGTATTTTAGGCTGACAAGCGGCAATATTTTTATTATTATCAAGTAGTGATACCATGGGTTCTAGCCAATTAGGCGTAACCTCAACATCTGAATTTAAGAGTACGTAATACTCTGCATCAATAAGTGATAATGCCCAATTATAACCGCCTGCAAAACCTTCATTGGTTTCTCTTTGTAGGCAAGTAATAGTAGGATAATTTGCTGTTAAAAATGATATAGAATCATCCGTTGAACCATTGTCTGCAATGACCACTTTTGCATTAACATAAAGCGTATTTAATACAGATGGCAAAAAAGTTTCTAAATGCTTTTTTCCATTATAATTTAAAATAACGATGGCTACAGAGCTACTAGACAATGTTTACTTTTTTGGACTATTTAATTTAGGAAGCAAAGTCATTAACATCACCACGCCACCTGCTACAACTAGTGCATACAAAGCGGGTTGTTTTACTGGACATTCTCCCATTAAACAGGTTGAAACTAAAATATAATTTCTAAGACTCCAAGTGAAAACAATGGCACCAATAAAAATATTGGTACGTTTTGCCCAAATGGCTGGAATTAAAAATAAAACGATCGCAATAATGGTAAAAAAGTTTAAAAAGAGACCTGGTTTACCAAATCTGGTACCCTTTGTATCAAATCCAGATATGGTAATTTGCTCCGAAACCACAATACTCCATGGCAAAAAGGAACATATAAGCACTACTAAAGCAGCAATAATTCCAATAGTTTGTGTGTATTTCATGGCTAATTTCAATTAAAATTAAGAAAAAATAGCTCCAAAAGGAGCTATTTTAAAGGGTTTTGAGGTCCCGAGCGGATTCGAACCGCTGTGGAAGCTTTTGCAGAGCTCTGCCTAGCCACTCGGCCACAGGACCATTAATTGGATTGCGAAAATAAAGCAAAGAAAGGAAAATCAAAATTCTAAATCTGAATACCCGAAATTTGTTGAAAATTAGATCAAATGCAAAGGATTGCCGAAAGTGAACTTATTATCAATAATAGAGGTGCTGTATATCATTTAGACCTGCGCCCCGACGAATTAGGTACCACCATATTAACCGTTGGAGATCCGGACAGGGTTTCTGATGTAAGTAAATACTTTGACCGTATTGAACACAAGAGCAAGCACCGAGAGTTTATTACCCATACTGGCTTTATTGGCAGTAAAAGAATATCTGTGGTTTCTACAGGAATTGGACCAGACAACATTGATATTGTTTTAAATGAACTAGACGCACTGGTTAATATTGACTTTGAAACAAGAACCATAAAAAACACATTAACTACCCTTCAAATAATTAGACTGGGTACTTCAGGCTCTTTGCAAGCAGACATTCCGGTTGATAGTTTTGTAGCTAGTACGCATGGACTTGGAATTGATAACTTACTACATTTTTACAAACACGAAAACAATGGAGAAGAAGCTCAAATATTAACTGCTTTTGAAGACCAAATCACACTGAATAAATCATTTTCTGGCCCATACATCACCGGCGCAAGTGTTAAATTACTTAAACATTTCGTAACAGGCTATCATCAAGGAATAACTGTAACTTGTCCCGGATTTTATGGTCCGCAAGGCAGGGTGCTTCGTTTACCACTTATGCACAATGAACTTATAGACCAATTAACAACCTTTAATTACGGCCCTCATAAAATCACCAATTTTGAAATGGAAAC
>JBEITL010000239.1:0-1419 GCA_040374915.1 Sediminibacterium sp.
ATATTGAACTGAACGCGCACGTCATCCCCTAGGTTGTACTTGTCGGGCATAGCCGTCTTGTCCTGAACACATTGAAATTTTATGTAATTAGTAATGCTGCGACCTCCAATGTCTTCGGTCTTTTCTATCACAAATTCCCTGGTTTTAAAGGTCTCTGTACGCTGAACAATATCAAATTTTGCAACCAATTTTCCGGTAATCTCGTAAGACATAGTGGTATATTTTTTAGGATTCAAAAGTAGGTTTTTAGGGCTTAAAAACAGATAAAATCCGAACACTGGTTTGTAATGGGGAAAATAACGAAATAAAAAATTTTTTTTTCAACATAAAGTATACATATTCGCAGTCCCGTAACACTTTTTGAAAGCTGTCAAATTCGTTAGAGTTTTTGTTGAAAAAAGGATATATTGAGGACCCGAAAAGAATACGTTAACCTAATTATAAATTGTTCGTAATTGTATGGCTAAAAGTGCTGAATTAGTTTGGAGCAGTTGTCTGAAGATCATTAAAGATATTGTCGAGTGGCAGCATTTTAAAACATGGTTTGAGCCTATTAATCCGGTAGAGTTAAAAGGAAATGTATTGTTAATACAAGTTCCAAGTCAATTCTTTTTCGAGTACCTCGAAGAGCACTATGTGAATTTATTAGCCAAAACATTAAAGCGTGAGTTAGGTAAAGAGGCAAGATTAGAATATAGAATTATGGTGGATAGTGGAAACAGCAACAGCCGTAGCGGCTCGATGGATGTTCCTGCTAGCAACATGAAAACATACAACAACAACGAAATGAATTTTCCACTGGTGATTGATAATCCAGTTAAAAATCCATTTGTTATTCCGGGTCTTAAAAAAATGCAAATTGATCCGCAGCTAAACCAGCTGTATACTTTCGAATCTTTTATAGAGGGCGATTGTAACAGAGTGGCACGAAGAGCGGGTAAAACAGTTGCAGAAAAGCCAGGCGCCAATTCTTTCAATCCACTTGTGATCTATGGTGGAGTAGGCCTTGGTAAAACACATTTAGCACAAGCTATTGGTAATGAAGTAAAGCGTTCACATCCAGGTAAAGTGGTGTTGTACGTGAGTAGTGAAAAATTCATCAATCAGTTCCAAGACCATAGCCGCAATAATGCCATCAATGATTTTATTCACTTCTATCAACTGATAGATGTGCTTATTATAGACGACGTTCAATTCTTTAGTCGTGCCGAAAAA
This sequence comes from Sediminibacterium sp., assembly GCA_040374915.1. Classification (GTDB taxonomy): domain Bacteria; phylum Bacteroidota; class Bacteroidia; order Chitinophagales; family Chitinophagaceae; genus Sediminibacterium. The sequence goes on from JBEITL010000239.1 coordinate 1,216, forward strand.
AGCCAAGATGCATTTTTTGCCATCTTTAACCACCTTCACCAAAGCGGTAAGCAACTCGTTCTTACATCTGACAAATCCCCTAAAGATTTAGATGGTATGCAAGAGCGTTTATTAAGCAGGTTTAGATGGGGTTTAAGCGCTGACTTACAAGTGCCAGACTACGAAACACGTATCGAAATCTTAGAAAAGAAGATGAAGAACGAT
>JBEITL010000195.1:0-3278 GCA_040374915.1 Sediminibacterium sp.
ATTTGTGGAAGTATAAAGAGCGGTTTTTGCTGGGTACTTTTTTTGTGGTGCTCTCTAATTTTTTTGCTGTTATCGCCCCTCAAATTACCGGCTATGTGGTGAGTCAGGTGCAGCAGCATTTACCCGGCGCTACAAAATTGCCGCATGTTCAAACCCATAGTTACCTTGTTAATATTTTAATTGATTGGTTGGATACCCAGCAAATTAGTTTTGCAAAACTCGTGGCCATTTGTAGTGTTACCATTTTAATTTTAGCCGTACTCAGAGGGGTGATGTTGTTTTTTATGCGCCAAACCATTATTGTAATGAGTAGGCATATCGAGTACGATCAAAAAAACGAAGTGTACGCAAAGTATCAAGCGCTCGATGCAGGATTTTATAAAACGCATAACACCGGCGATTTAATGAGCCGTATTACAGAAGATGTAAGCCGTGTGCGTATGTATACGGGACCAGCCATCATGTATTTGATAAACCTAGTAACACTGATTGGGCTTACACTTTATTATATGCTTAAAAAAGATGTAACCCTTACCCTGTATGTGTTGGCGCCACTTCCCATACTTGCTATCACCATTTATTTTGTAAATAGTATCATCAATAAAAAGAGTGAAAAAATTCAGGGTTTGTTGTCAAATTTAACCACCAACGCGCAGGAAACCTATGCGGGTATCAGGGTTATTAAATCTTTTGTGCAGGAAAAAGCCATGCTATCTTTTTTTGAAAAAAATAGCGAAGCGTATAAAAAAAATGCTATCGATTTAGCTAAAGTAGAATCCATTTATTTTCCATCGATGGCGCTGCTTATTGGGCTCAGTACCATTGTTACTATTTTTTTAGGTGGACTGCAAGCTTTGCAGGATCCTAGCCGGGTAGGCGTGATTGTAGAGTTTGTTATTTATATTAATATGCTCACGTTTCCTGTAAGTGCTATTGGTTGGACGGCGAGTATGATTCAGCGCGCAGCGGCGTCTCAAAAAAGACTCAACGAATTTTTAGATATTAAAGAAGCCGTGTCGTCTCCAACAACTGCTGCGCAACCTGTAAGCAATGCTGATATTATTTTTGACAATGTACATTTTGTTTATAACCATACGGGCATTAAAGCATTATCTGATTTTTCGCTTACTATTCAAAAAGGCGAAAAAGTTTTAGTGCTTGGTAAAACGGGTTCAGGTAAAACAACACTTGCGCAGTTACTGCTTCGTTTTTATGACCCAACCAGTGGTCAAATTACCATGGGCGGAGTCCCGCTTCAGCAGTTTAATGTGCAGGCACTTCGAAACTATATAAGTTATGTGCAACAGGATGTGTTTTTATTTAGTGATACAGTAGCTGACAATATTTCGTTTGGAAGCAAAGATCCGGTTGGTTTAGAAGTTGTAAAAAATGCAGCGTCATTAGCTGCGGTAGATCATGAAATAGAAGGTTTTGAAAAAGGGTACGACACACTCATTGGCGAACGAGGGGTGACATTAAGTGGGGGACAAAAACAACGTATTTCAATTGCTCGGACACTCTTAAAAACCCCGGAATTACTCATTTTGGACGATTGTTTGAGCGCCGTGGACGCCAAAACCGAACATAAAATATTAAACAATTTGGCGGGTTTTTTAGACCCAAAAACCGCCATTGTGATTACCCACCGCATCTTTTCGGTACTTCAATTTGATAAAATTATCGTGTTAGATGAGGGGCGTATTCTCGAAATGGGTACCCATGAGACGCTTTTGGAAGCCCAGGGATATTACGCCGAACTCTACCGTTTGCAGCGTACCGAAAACGACGATTAAGCCCAATTGGCATGCGTTTTTCACATGTTATTCATAGTTTTTTCTAAAATTTTGCTTATTCCCAAACAATCTTATATTTGTTTAGAGATCATTTATCTAAAAATTTAAAACTTACAACTGTGGCGTACGAGAACAACGATAGGAAAATGGAAAGTGTTTACAGCAAAAGAATTAAAGCTGGAAAAAGAAGAACTTATTTCTTTGATGTAAGAGAAACAAGAGGTAGTGATTATTATTTGACCATTACAGAAAGTAGAAAGCGTGCCGATGATTCTGGCTACGACCGTCATAAAATATTTTTATACAAAGAAGACTTCAACAAATTTGTTAAAGCATTAGGTGAGTCGGTAGATTACGTGAAAACAGATTTAATGCCTGATTTTGATTTTGATGCTTTTAACCACGAGTACGAAGAAGGAGAAGGTCAAGAAGGAGGATACACACATGCTGCACCAGCTGCTGCTGCTCCGGAAGCGCCTGTTGTTTCTGAGCCTACTGCTCCTGTACAAGAAGAAGCTCCAGCACCACAGGCACCAAGGCCAGATGTAAGTGCAGGTGATAACTTAAGTACCGAAGAGGTAGATAAGTGGTAATTATTTGCAGTGATTTTTTTACAAAGTTTTAATCATCCAAATGTCACATCCATTGTGACCTGAGTTGCCCATTGGGCCTGTTAAGTATGTAAAGCCAAATTTTTCGTACACACGCACTGCCTTTTTTAATTCGGGCATGGTTTCTAGATATACCTGTGTGTAACCAATGGCTTTTGCCTGTGCTAAACAAGTGTCAATTAATTTTTTGCCAAGTCCAGTGCCGCGTGCAGTTGGTGTCAAATACATTTTTACAAGTTCGCAAGTAGTGGCACCTAGTCCTTCGGTAGGAAATATGCCTGCGCCACCTAATACCGTTTCGCCATCATGTGCTACAAAATAAAAGCTTTGAGGCGTGCCAGAAAAAAGTTCGTATAAATGATCGGTACTATCGTCAAAGTAAACGGTACCGGGCTTATTGGCACCAAATTCTTCAAGTGCTGCTCTAATAATAGTAGCCAGTGCTTTGTTGTGTTCCGGTGCTATGGGCGTTATACTAATGTCCATTTCTAAAAGCCTTGTACGCATTAATAAGTCCGTTGGTAGAAGCGTCGTGTGAACTGATGGTATCGTTGTTTTCTAATTCAGGTAATACTTTATTCGCAAGTTGTTTACCAAGTTCTACGCCCCACTGATCAAAACTAAATACATTCCAAATAACACCTTGCACAAAAATCTTGTGTTCGTAAAGTGCAATTAATGAACCTAAAGTAAATGGATTAATTTCTTTCAATAAAAAAGAGTTGGTGGGTTTATTGCCTTCAAAAACTTTGTATGGCGTTAAACGTTTTACATCTTTTTCATCCATCGATGTTTTCATAAATTCAACCATCACTTCATTTTCAGATTTGCCATTGAGTAAAGCTTCGGTTTGCGCAAAGAAATTACTCAACAA
>JBEITL010000035.1:0-9267 GCA_040374915.1 Sediminibacterium sp.
AGTAAGGTCATTTACGAGCTTTGCATTTTTCATACCCGGAATACTAAACGGCAAATTAAGCCCCTGCGTTCGGAAACTAAAACCAAACACCCACTCTGTGCTTCTAGATTCACTTAATTGATAGTCTACTAAACTTAAACTTAGCTGTCTGCCCTTGCGGTATTCGAAGTGCATATTCAGTTGCTTATTGGTGGTAAAGTCAATTCCAATAAGTGGCTCAAAATTTTCTTGCATGGTAATATTAGGTACCAAGAAAAATGGAATATAATTACCACTCACCGTATCCATAAATGAAGGACCGCCTAGTCTAAACGGATCTTGATAAAGAAGGGCACTATTAAAACTATTCATACTTAAGTTACCCTTGTAACTATGTGAAAAAGAGATATTGTTGAATTTTTCTGCAATTGCCGGAATTTTTGTAAGACCAGTATAAGTTAGTCTCCAATTAGGCCTAGGTATAATGCCCGCAAACGGATTGGAACTTACTTTGGCATTTGATTGCTTGATAAGTGGGGCCGTATTGGGATCCGTACCTGCATACGCTGCTAAAAATGCGGGCACCAATACGTCTTGCGAATACCTTCCATAACCCCTTGCATAGCCATCTGGCGTAAACTTTTGAGAAGCTGGAAGTGTTTGCCAGTATGGGTTAGCTGCAGCAACACGTCTTGAAACGATCAAACGGTTATCTTGAAAAGTTTTAAATGTGCTAGAAATTTCATTGGGTGTATAGCCCTCAAAAATTGTTTTGAATGAAATATAAGAAACGCTAAAGCCTCCAGTAGCAAGTGGGTTCAAATGCTCCATCCTACCAGCACCTAAAGTGTCTTTAAATAACTGCGAATAATCTTTAGTAAATGTTTTTTCTAAATTTAAATCGATGAGTAATTCCCTGATAGGTTCTACCTGTGCAGTTATATTGAGTCGCTGCTCAAAACTTTGTCTGTATAAAAAGTTGAAACCAGGATCTCTCGATAATAATCCTTGTGCCGCTTTTTGATTGAGCCAAGTGGTGTCTGGCTGTTTTCCAAAAGCATAATCTAGGCCTGGCGCTAATGAATTAAAATTTTGACCCAAAAATCTTGCACTGTCCGTAAATCCTGGTACCCTACTACGGTAATTTGCTGCATAGTTCAAGGATAGGTTTTTAACCATCGTTAAAAGTTTACCTGTAAATCTTGTAGCGCCATTCAGTTCTGGCATTTCATTGGCTTTTAACATTTTCGCAGCAATGCGTTGGTCCTTTTTTAATGTCTTCCACTTTTTTAAAGCTTCTTTACGCTTGTCGCCAATTAATCCTTGGAGTGTTTCTTTTTTACTTAGCAGCACGGTTCCTAATAACTGTTCAGGTGTTGCTTTACTGCTAATTTTATTGCCTTTAACTTTTGGTGGCGGAATATTATCGAGTGCCCTTAAAAATTTAGACTTCGCATAGAGGCTCGCAAAATTAAATGGCACACTCAGATTATTTTCCTGCGAATTTTCGATGGTATTACCAAGCTCATAGGCAAGCCTACTAGCGCCAATCCAGTTATAACTGGTAGCATAGGTATACCTTGCCGTGATCCAATCTGTGAGCGGAAATTTATTGAGCGGCACGGTGTAAGAGATGGCTGCCTTTTGTTGATACAACGTATTTCGTCCACCTCTTAAAAAGTTTTGCTGAACACTATCACGTTTGAAACGGGTATCAATTCTGCCAAAAGGCTCATCCACACGCGCATTGTTGGTTGCAGAAAAATCGAGGTTCACAGCATTTGATAAATCCCATCGTAAATTATAAAAACGGTCAAACGTAAAATATTTATCGTAGGTAGTATCTACTCTTTCAATTTTACTATCCCGCGTATTTACAATGCGAGGAATGAATTGCCCAAATTGACGCTGCACATCGGCTCTAAAACTGAGTAAACTTGGTTTTAGATTAAGGTTAAAATCTTTTATCAGTGACAACCAAGGCGTATTGGTTTTGATAATGGTTTTAAAAGGATATTTAAATGAAGGCTGTGCATTATAAGTATATCCAAGCCCACCTCTTTGTTTGGTTACTTTATTTTCGTCAACAATAGGGCTGCTTTGATCGGTTTGTGTGTATGAATAATTTAAATCAAAATTACTAAGGCTAAGAAGTGTTGTTTTTTCACTAGGCAACACTTTTACATTCGTGAAATTGATGGTTTTAATGGTTGTTTGATCCATGGCCGCTTGCTTCATGGAATCTCTCTTTTCGATAGCTGCTCTATTAAGCTGTTCTTTAAACCGAATGTCTTTATCGTATGGATCAAATGCTGGCGTAAAAACAGTTCTGTTAATACTTGCATATACCGGTAAAGATATGTTTGCCTTTTTAGGAAGTAGTTTTCCTGCTTCAATATTTGCAGCTACATCAAATTGTGTCATGTTTTCTTTGGCCCTTTCATTGACACGTTGCTCAATGGTACCAAACCCTACAGAGTGCGTATTTGCAGAAACAGACAAAGTACCTAAGTCGGCTAATACCATGTCTACCCTTCCAAGTGCAGACCATCCGCCTTGTTCATCCATTTCGGACAACCTAAGTTCATTGGCCCATACCTCGGCACTAAGGACGGGACCATCCGGCCTATATTTATTTTCAACACCAATTAAAATGCCGCGCACTTCTCCCAAATTTGGATTGCCTTGCACCGAAACAATTTTATTACCAAGCGTTTCCCTATAAATATTAGTAACTGACAATCCTTTACTATTTCTTCGTTGTTTCAAATCAATTAAAGAACGCAAGGACAAATCAAGATTGTTCAATGCTGGCCATATTTTTTCTTCCTGACCTTTTGGATATCTGCCCGGCTTTGTAACTTTTAATGGAATTTTTATTTCGTAATAGTTATTCAAAAAGTCTTGACCAAGCCGCACTACCGCATATAATTCATCATCCAATAAGGGCCTTAACCCTGGCACAGATTCGGCATGCAAATACATAGAGAGTCTACCAAATTGTCTGAAATCAAATGGAACTGTTTTAAATACAGCGCGTGCATCACCAGTAGTCAAATCTCTAATTTGCATACTCATGGCCTGCTCATTTTGCTGCAGGTTTACCCCGTTATTACTGAGTAGTTGAACACGCTCAACCCCAGGAGGCATTAAATAGTTAACCGGCTGGCGACTACTATTTTCTTCGAGATTAACTGCAAGCGTATTAAATGTAACACCACTATTTACAGGTATGGGTTGATACGAGCCCGTTGTATCTAACTGAAAATTAAATTGACGCCACTGATTGCGCACAAGATCCATTCTTGCCATACGCACTACTACAGAATCTTCAAAATCAGTTAAGTATAAACGCGCAAAACGAATCGATTTAAAATCGGACATATTGCCCACTTTTCTGGTATAACCTCTAATTGGAATACGGAACAAAAACCAATTCTCAGATTTTACAGTTCCATCTGCCGCGTTTACAGTTAGGGTTCGCTTGTCAGTGATATATGGCGTTACACCTACTGCCATACCCGGTTTTAATGACACTTCATATTCGTAATACGCTTCAGTTTCATTGAGGGTATTGTCTCTATTTAAATCTTCATTATCAGGAAAAAGAGTTGCTGCAGGTGTAAATACACCGGTAGAAGCAATAGGCGAATTACCTTGTGGGTTATTATGATTTTTATACCTACCTAAAATACCAGTTCCTGCTGCATCAAAACTATTGTCTCGGTACCATTTGTAATTGTCGCCAGCAGGATCAACAAGTGCTCTTTGATACACCAAAGAAGATGTCCCAAAATTGCTTGCCAACTTTTGTAAAATATAATTCTTTTTTATTTTTTCTGCATTGTCATCGAGCCCATCAAAACCAACATCTTGATAAGGCCTGTCGTCAGGATCGTTACTAAATGCCTGCGTAATTTGAATAGGATTCACCGGCGTTTTACCCCAAGTATTACTGCTATCAACTTGAGCAGGCACTTTAGGTGTATTCATTCCATTTTCATAAAAACGTTTGCCGTCTTTTAAAATGTCTTCACTAATATTTCCTAGGTTGAGTAATATTTTTCCTCCTCTACTATTAGGGCTCGTGATAAACGGATCTTGCATCCATATTTCAAAATATTCGATATTACCAGTTTCAAAATCGGTTTGATCAATCGCACGCATAATACCGCCCCACTTTGCAGTAGGCGTTTTAAATTTACCATCAGCTCCTATTTGCGCAGATCTTGTTTCAAAATTATACGGACCTTTTTCTTTTGGATAATAGGCAAGGTCTAGTGTTGCCGTTTGAACATCCGTAATATTTGTGGTACGTTGCGGAAATAATTCATTGGTAAATACTTGACGAACCCTTGGATCACTGAGTTCCGCAACATTTCGCCTCAGTGGATTATTACTACTGTTTTTATCTTGTAAATTAGGTTCAATATTATACCAAGCTAATTTGGCACGGTTGTTATTATAATCAATCGAATCCGTTAAAGATGCTTCCGGAAATTTAGGATTGCCTTGCGGCGTAGAGGCAAGTGTCCAAGCTACAAACGGAAACCTTAAATCAATATTGGTTCTTGTCCCTTCAAAGTCATCAATAAAAATAAGACCTTGATCTCCAGCACCAATTTGCGGCGGGTGCCCTGGCTTTAAAAATGCACCTTCACCATAGGCATTTATACTAGACATTGTTTTGGTGGCATAAAAAGGCAGCCTATTTAAAAGTCTTGTTACAGAAGGTAGTTCAGATTTATAACTAAAATCGAGCCCGTACATCGTGTTACGAATAGGGTCATCACCATAGTTCATTTTGGTAAAAAATGGACGCTCTCCTAATCTTACGGATGTAGCACTAACACTAAATTTCTTATTGGCAATATAATCCAAACGAAGACCACTAAACCCACGCATCTGCATACCAAAACCTGTGTTATTTTCAAACGAAACATTCACCGGAACATTGGAACTTAAGATGGCTGCGTTTAGTATTTTAATGCTTCCTAAATTATAATCAACACTATAATCGAGCCCCTCTCTTAGTTGTTGACCTCCTGCAGAAACCCTAACAGATCCGGGCGGAATATTAAAAGTATTGAGCTGAATTTCGGAACCACCGCCACCACTTTTTACCTGCCCTTGCATCACAAAACGGTTCAGGTTTGCATAGGTTTGCGCAATGGCCTTAATAGAATCGTAGAGCTGATAATAAATATATTTTTGCTTGACCGCCGTAGACATCCCTGAAAAAGCAAGGGTGTCTAGGTCATTACCAAAAGGCTCTAGTACCGGAAATATAATTTTTCCTGTTTGCTGCAAAACCGTAAATCCATCCACAAAATCAAAGACACCATCCGGCTGCGGATCATTTCGATTATTGAGCCTATCTAAATTTAAAATTCGGAGTAAAGGAAACCCCTCTGCAGCTTTGGAAGTTTCTGGCAAATATCTTTTGAGTCCACCGCTAGGCTCTTCATATAAAACGTTGAGCTTAAAATCTTCGCGCTGAATGCCACCAAAAACGTCAAGTGAGTATACGTTTTTCATCATCCAATCCCAAATAGGAAGTTCAATTCTTTGAGAAGTTGCTTTCAATAATTTTAAAAACAAAACTTTTTGTACGCCCTTACTAGAATCAAGTGCAACGTCTTGTGAAAACTCTCCCACTTGATACACGCGCCCATTGTAAGTATACTGGTAGGCTACTGCAAGCACTTCATCTGCTTGCAACTGGGTATTGATGGATAAGAACCCGATTTGAGGATTAAAAGTAAACTCGGTAGTATTTAATTTACGCGCAAATGTTTTTTCAAAATCATCTACAGGCTTAAGCCCTTTAGACATCAATAAACTATTGATCACTGCAGGATTTCGGCTACTTGGGTTACTTACAAGACCCGTATATAAATTATTGGCACCATTAAAAGGAAGTGCGCCACCTGTGGTTGCTGCAATTGAAGCTGTGTTATACGGTTTTGGCTCACCTAAATCCATGAAGCCTACAATATCTCTAGCTTCGGTAGTAGCACCTGTTCGATTGGTAACCCACACTTCGATACGTTGAATTTGTACCTGTGTATTAACGACAGGTAAATTTTTCATGGCTTTGTTGAAATTATTCTTAAAATATTGGCCTAATAAAAAGTGTCTATTTTCTTCATAATCATCTAACTTTTTTTCAAAAGTTAACATAGATGCACCACCCTGTAATGCTACCGATTGTCTTGTCGATCTTTGGTTAGCAAGCGCAGCAGTAACAAATAGTTTTCCAAACTGTAGCTGTGTTTTAACACCAAATAAATTTTGAGCCGACGGAATTAAAGTACCCCTCGATTGAAATGAAATATTTCCAGCTTCGATACTTTTTAGAAGCTCGTCATCCATACCCTTGTAATCCAATTTAATTTGATTGTCAAAATTCAAATTAGCAAGGGTGTTATAATTAATAGGAAATTTTAATTTGTCTCCAATATTTGCATTCACACTTAAATTGGTGTTCATGTCAAAATCAAATCCCCCATTTTTTCTGGCTCTTTCGGGAAGCGTTGGATTTTTAATATTTTGTCCTTGGTAACCAGCCATAATAGTTACATCACCGGTTGGCTTTATGTCAACATTTAATTTATTGGCGGCTAGTCCATCTGCGGTATTTTTTAATTGATCTTTTAAGTTGCCAAGCTGATCTCCAATTTGTTTAGCCTGATCTGTTAGTTGCTTTATTTGTCCGCCTGCTGCACCCAGCATGTCACTCACACCAAAAATTCGATCAAATAATTTATCGTAGACCTGCATAGGTGGCCTATTCACTTTTTTATTAAGTGCCGTTAATGCATCTGCCCTCTTTTTAAAATATTCCTTTTCATCTTCTTTGGCTTGCAGTTTAACATAGATGTCAAAATCGATATAACTAGGCGTACGGTATAATTTGCCGTTGATGGTTTCAATAACTTTATACTGTCTGGTAATAGGATCAAAAACCACCGACTTTTTAATAAGTGTGGTATCCCTGATATCGTATGGATTTTTACTAGGTGTAACAATTGCGGCCGCCCTTCGATCCTTGATGGGATAACGAAGACCCGTTTTTGTTTGCGCATGCAAATACTGAACTGAACAGACCAGTAAATTGAACAACAAAAAGAAGCCAAATAAATATTGACGACACCGACTCAAAAAAGTAAAATTAGTAAAGTAGCGTTTTGATCGATAGTCTATAAGTTTTTTAAAGCGGTTTTTATAACATCTTCAAGTGGTGCATCGGCACCCAATGCTAGTAGTGTTTTTTTAACGGCCTGTTCTGCAAGTGGTTTTCCTATCCCTAGTGCCACCAAAGCCTGAACGGCATCGCTATCAGGCGAAGATACAAAACCCCCACCAAAAGGAGCGTCTTGATGCTGCTTTCCTAGCTTATCCCTTAATTCGAGCACTAAACGCTCTGCGGACTTCTTACCAATACCCTTTATAGCCTCTAGTTGCTTGGTATTGCCCTGTACAATAGCCCTCGTAATTTCATCGGGACGGAGGCCAGAAAGCATCATTCGGGCAGTAGATGCACCTACCCCAGAAACACTGATGAGTTGTAAAAAAAGGTCTTTTTCGGCAATATCGGCAAAACCAAACAAGGTTTGCGCATTCTCTGTGATATGCAAATAGGTATACAATTGACCCTCGGCAGCATCTCCAATAGCACTATAGGTGTTTAAGCTAATTTGAAGGTCGTAACCTACCCCATTAACGTCAACAACCACTCTGGCGGGTGTCTTAATTGCGTATTTTCCTCTTACAAATGCGATCATAATAGAACTGTAAAAATAGGCGTAAAAAACGATACAATTGGGCCTATCTTTACGCTAAAAATTAGCAGATTTTAAGAAAATCCAATATGCAGAACAGAAGAGCAACAATTACCGCCGTGGGAGGCTACGTTCCGGAAGACAAATTAACCAATTTTGACCTCGAAAAAATGGTAGAAACCAATGACGAATGGATTCGTACAAGAACTGGTATCGAAGAACGAAGAATCTTAAAGGGTGAAGGCAAAGGCAGTTCCGATATGGCTGTTCCAGCCGTTCAGGAAATATTAAGAAAAAAGAATATAGATCCTACCGAAATTGACTGCCTTATTTGCGCGACTGTAACCCCCGATATGGTATTTCCTGCAACTGCCAATATCATTTGCGATAAAATTGGTGCTACAAATGCTTGGGGCTATGATATGAGCGCCGCGTGTAGTGGATTTTTATTTGCACTTACCACAGGTGCCATGTACATTGAAAGTGGAAGATTCAAAAAAGTAATTGTTGTAGGTGTAGATAAAATGAGCGCTATTGTAGATTACACCGACAGAGCAACCTGTATCATTTTTGGCGATGGTGCTGGCGCTGTTTTGTTAGAAGCCACAGAAGACGAAAGCATAGGAATTAAGGATAGCATTTTAAGAAGCGATGGTAGCGGTAGACATTATTTACACATGAAAGCAGGTGGCTCGTTAAAACCTGCATCCGTAGAAACTGTTTTAAACAAAGAACATTTTGCATACCAAGAAGGTCAAGCTGTATTTAAGTTTGCCGTAAAAGGGATGGCCGATGTTAGTGCCGAATTATTAGAACGCAATCAACTCACCGGTGACGATATTGCTTGGCTAGTTCCACACCAAGCAAACCTGCGCATTATTGATGCAACAGCGAACCGCATGGGGCTCGACAAAGAAAAAGTGATGATCAATATTCAAAAATATGGCAACACCACTGCTGCTACTTTGCCGCTATGTTTATGGGATTGGGAATCACAACTAAAAAAAGGCGATAACATTGTACTAGCTGCTTTTGGTGGTGGATTTACTTGGGGAGCAACACTCTTAACTTGGGGATACGATTCAAAATAATAATACATGAAAAACAAAGTTCCTTTAACGGGTATTAGCTCGGTGGCCATGCACGCTGCAGGCCATCACAATGCAGAAGATGCGCACCTAACACCCATATTTGCTACTTCAACCTTTACTTTTGATAGTACCGAAGAAGGTATGAACCGCTTTGCAGGTAAAGACAAAACAAGGGTATACAGCCGTTGGGGGAATCCTACATTTACCGCCGCCGAAAAAACAATTGAAGCCTTAGAAGCTTTTGGAATCAAAGATAAAAACGGAGCACCGCTTGAACTCCGTGCGCTACTTCATGCGAGTGGACAAGCTGCCATGACCACGCTTTTTATGAGCGAATTAAAAACGGGTGATGCCGTTCTTTCACATTACTCTTTGTATGGTGGCACTTACGAACTATTACATAAAGTAGTAGC
>JBEITL010000047.1:0-8301 GCA_040374915.1 Sediminibacterium sp.
GCGTAGTACCTTGTAATAATTGTATGCCTGCTTTTTGTGTAATCGCATCGTCTTCATAACAAACCACTACATTATTTGCGTTACATAAATTTGCTACAGCGTAAGGGTTTCCAAAACAAAAATTAATGGTATTTGCGCCCTGTACTTTTGAAAGTAAACCAAGTGCTGCATCAGAAATCCCAAAATTATTTGCAGGTCTTCTGCTAAAATCGTGCATACCTACAACAACAGCGTCATAGCTACTAGTTAACAAAGCAATACTGTCAGCTTTATCTTTCTTGTCCTTAAAACTAAAGAATACAACATCAGCATTATATACGTTTTTGATACTTTTTGCAAAACTATTTTCTTTGCTAATGCCAATACCTATATATAGCGTTTTTGTATTTTTAGTTGCTAGCGGCAATAAATTTTTATTATCAAGTTTTAATACGGTCAATGCTTTTTTAGCCAGTATCTCATTTAGCTCAGTTGTAGATGCGTTTAGGTCAGCAGCTAAATTGGCGGTATCGATGGGTTGCAAACTCGCTAGGCCTAAGTTGTATTTGGCGCGTAATACTTTTTTTACTCTTTGGTTGAGGTCTTCCCAGCTTAATTTTCCTGCAACAATCGCTTCTTTAACTTTTTCAATGCTACCTTCAATATCTCCAGGTAAACAAAGCATATCATTACCTGCAATCAAAGACATAACAGACGCTTCGCCTTTAGGAAAAAACTTTGTAACACCTTTCATTTCTAGTGCGTCTGTAAAAGTTATACCGTTGTATCCAAGGTCATTGCGCAATAAATTTTGAACGGCAATAGACGATAGTGAAGTAGGTAAATTGTTTGTAGGATCTATAGAAGGGATAGATAAGTGTGCCATCATAACACTACCTACGCCCGCTTTTATCATTTCTTTAAAAGGATATAATTCTAATGAATCAAGTGCATTTCTAGATTTTGTTATGATGGGTAAATCATAATGTGAGTCTACGGCTACGTCTCCATGTCCAGGAAAATGTTTAGCACAAGCCATTACGTTAACGTCTTGCATGCCACGCATATAGGCTACACCATACTGCGCCACTTTGTATTTATCTTCTCCAAAACTTCTATCATTGATCACTGGATTTTTTGGATTGTTGTTGATGTCTACATCTGGCGCATAATTTACATGAATGCCAAGTCGTTTACACTGCGCTCCCACAATGCGTCCAAATTGATAAATTAAATTGGCATCATTCACGGCACCCATCATAAGTTGACGTGGAAAATTAATCACACTATCAAGGCGCATACCAAGGCCCCACTCGCCATCAATAGCAATCATGAGTGGTGTTTTAGCAAGTGATTGGTACGCGTTGGTTAATACAGCTTGCCTGATAGGCCCACCCTGAAAAAAACACAATCCACCTACATTAAATTTGGTTACTAAATCCGACACTTCTTTTACATGTGCTTCACCCAAATTGCTATGTGCTCTTACAATCATGAGTTGAGCAATGCGTTCTTCGGGTGTTAGTTTATTAAACTGAGCGTTTACCCAAGCTTCAGATGCCTCTGATTTTTCGGAAAATCGCTGCGCTTTACTTGTAAATAGAGCGCATCCTAAAATGGTAATGAGTAAAATTTTTTTCATGGCCGTTTATTGAGTGTCACAATGTAAGATTTCTAGCAATTTATTGGAAGGTATGGGCAAAAAAAAGTCGCAAGAGACAAGCTTTTGCGACTTTTATATACATTCTAATGAATTAAGCTTCTGTTTCTTCTTCTGGCTCTTCAGATAATTTGATTTCGATGTTATTCGCTTTTAAAATGCTAAACCATTTTACCATTTTTTTCATATCACTTGGATACACACGGTCAAAATCCATATCGGCATATACTTTTTTAAAGTAAGCAACAATAGCTGCAGGATCTTTTTCGGAAGGAAGTGCCTCTTTTGAAGCTAACATCGTTTGAAAAAGTTCCACCAAATTGATATTATCACGAACGGTATACACTTCGATACTTTCTAGGTGCGAGAAATTATGCACTCTACTACTTACAAACTTTGTGGTTTGATCTTCTAAAGACTTTACGATGGCGCCATCAGTTTTGCTCGCCACCATTTCAAATAGACCACTAAGGCCTGAAATTGATACTAAATTACTATACTCCATATGCTTTGTTTACGTTTTGCAAAGTAAAGGTAAAATCAGGTTAAAAAACTACTAATTCGATTTTGTCGCTTCTTGTAGTGCTAAATCAAGTCTTGAACGTAGCGTTTCGTAATCGGTGTAGCCCCTTGCTAACAAATGAAATTTTGATTCGTTGACTTGTAACAATACACATGGAAAACCTGTTACTTGTAGTTGCTTAACAAGTGAAAACTCATAGTGGGCCTCGTCTTTGTAGGTTTCACTGGCTAATTTTTCATAAAAAGTTTCGGGGGCGATACTATATTTTTCGAGTAAGTGCCTGTATGCTTCATTGTCCGTTAAATCACGGCCTTCATAATGTAGTGCTATTTGTAAATCGTTCGCAAACTCAACTTGTCTATTCGGATAAAACTCCTTAAAAATGGAAAGTGCAATGGCTGGCTTTTCGGAATGCGGGAACCAGTCGCTTAATTCGGGGTTTTTGATATGCCATAGGTAGTCTTCACCAAACTCTACACCTGCCAATTCCTCTACATTTTTATAGGCACCTAAAATATAATGCGCGGTAGCGCTTATCGAAACGGGTTTTTCGGGCAGGATCATGCCGCCAGAAAGCACTTCTACTTGTAAAGTAGGGTAGTTTTCGGCTATTTTTTTGATAACGGGGCAAAACCCATAGCACCAGCCACAATAGGCATCGTAGCAATAAAATAAGGTTGGATTCATAAAGCAAAGATAATGCCAATACAAGATGCGGCTAAGTTCTTTACCTTTGCATTCTAAACATTTTATATGCCAGGATTTGAATTTTTTGGTGACGAGGAAAGAAAAGAGGTGAATGAGGTTTTAGAAACCGGAATTTTAATGCGTTATGGGTTTGATGGCCCCCGAAAAGGGATCTGGAAATCTAAAGAATTAGAAGCGGCTGTTTCAACTGTTTTTGGTTGTAATCATGCACAATTGACCTCTAGTGGTACAGCTGCATTAACAACCGCCATGGCAGCACTTGGTGTTGGTGTAGGGGACGAAGTGATCATGCCTTCTTTTACTTTTGTGGCAAGCTTTGAAGCTATTTTAAGCGTTGGCGCCGTGCCCGTATTAGTAGATATAGACGAAACCTTAACGCTAGATCCAGTCGCTGTTAAAGCCGCTATTACGCCAAAAACAAAATGTATAATGCCGGTGCATATGTGCGGCAGCATGGCCGATATGGATGCGCTTCAACAAATTTGCACCGACCACAATCTAATATTATTAGAAGATGCTTGTCAGAGTATTGGCGGCACGTATAAAGGAAAAAAATTGGGTACCATTGGTGCCGCAGGCACTTTTTCTTTTGACTTTGTGAAAACAATTACATGTGGTGAAGGCGGTGTGGTAATGACAAACGATAAAGACGTGTACACCAAATGTGACGCCTACACCGATCATGGTCATGACCACCTTGGCGTAGACCGCGGTGCAGACCTGCATCCATTTATTGGATACAATTTTAGAATCAGTGAACTGCATGCTGCTGTTGGGTTAGCGCAAATTAAAAAGCTCGATACTTTTTTAGCTATCCAAAGAAAAAACAACAAATTACTGCGTAGTTACTTAGAGCAGGTTCCAGGCATTCAATTTAGATCAGTACCTGATGAAGCCGGTGATAGCTGTAGTTTTTTATCTTGGATGCTTCCCACAGAAGCAAGTACTAAAGCTGCGATCGAGTCATTGAAAGAAGCAGGGGTTTTTGCAGGTAATTTTTACTGGTACGCAAATAACTGGCACTATATTACCAAATGGGATCATTTAAAAAATGCAGTTACACTGAACCGATTAAATGCCGATCAAACAACAGCTTTGTTAAGCTTGCAAACACAGTCTTTCGCAAAAAGTGACGCCATTATGAGTCGAACAATTTCAACAGCGATTAGTTTGTTGTGGACTGAAGAACAAATTATTGAGAAAGGCGAAAAAATGTTGGCTGCTATTACCAAAGTGTTATAATTATTTGAATTTCACGGATGTCTTTAAGTCAATCTTTTCAACAAAAATTATTACAAAAGCTATCTCCGCAACAGATTCAGCTCATGAAGCTGTTGCAGGTACCAACGGCTAATTTAGAGGAAAGAATTCAGTCTGAGCTTGAAGAAAATCCGGCACTTGAAATGGCGGAAGGCGAAAAAGAAATTGAATTTGGTGAAGAAGTGGATAATGAATTTGATGCTGAAATACCAGAGGAAGATCCTGCTCCCTTAGATGAATATGAGCCTTCTGATGACACCGATTTTATAGTCGATGATGATGGTGAAATTGCAGACTATAAATTAAAGGATGACAATTATCCTGAAATGGATGACAACGCTGTTATTCCTATTAAAATTGAAACAAGTTTTCATGAATTATTAACGGATCAATTGGGGATGCTTGAACTTGATGAACGTGAATACACCATTGCAGAGCAGGTACTTGGAAGTTTAGATGATGATGGATATTTACGAAGAGCGCTTTCTTCTATTGCTGATGATTTAGCATTTAGACAAGGTATCGAAGTATCAGAAAAAGATATTGAAAAAATAGTTTTACGTATTCAAGATTTTGATCCAGCGGGTATTGGCGCAAGAGATTTACAAGAATGTCTTTTGCTCCAATTAAAAAGAAAAAAATCGGAAGGTAAATCTGTACAATTGGCTATTACGATTCTTACGAAGTATTTTGAAGAGTTTACAAAAAAGCACTACGAAAAAATTCAACGCCAGTTGGATTTAAGTGACGCAGCAATCAAAGAAGTGGTGGGTCAAATTATAAAGTTAAATCCAAAGCCAGGCGGCAATTTTACAAATATTGATAAGGCGCAAACGTATATTATACCAGATTTTTTTGTACTTAATAATGGTGGTCAACTAGAGCTCACATTAAATAGTAAAAATGCGCCAGAACTTCGTGTTAGTGAGGGTTACAGAGACATGCTAAAAGAGTATGAAAAAGGCAGTAAAAAAGATCCTCGTCAAAAAGAAGCGGTACTATTTATCAAGCAAAAAATTGATTCGGCCAAGTGGTTTATTGACATGATTGAACAGCGTCAGGCAACGCTTACAAATACCATGAGGGCTATACTTGTTTATCAACATGCTTTTTTTATATCAGGCGATGAAACGGCCTTGAGGCCTATGATTTTAAAAGATATTGCCGCTAAAACGGGACTTGATATTTCTACGGTGAGTAGGGTAGCCAATAGTAAGTTTGTTCAAACAGAGTATGGTACTTTTAGGCTTAAATTTTTCTTTAGTGAATCATTGAGCACCGATAGTGGAGAAGAAGTAAGTACCCGAGAGGTTAAAAAAGTATTAAGTGAACTTATTGAGTCTGAAGAAAAGCATCAACCTTTGAGTGATGAAATTTTAACGGATATACTTCAGCAAAAAGGGTACAATATAGCAAGGAGAACAGTTGCTAAGTATAGGGAGCAATTAAACATTCCTGTTGCACGTTTAAGAAAAGAATTATAATACCATGGTAACAAATACGCCTGCTACACCGAGTCCAATCCTTCGCTTTTTGGCGCAAGTTGTCTCCTATGTATTACACCCGCTTTTTATACCTACCTATATTTTTTTACTACTCATGACGCTTTTTCCGTATGAGTTTGCAGGCATTACACCTTGGCAGTTAAAACTCCGATTGTTTAGTGTCTTTTGGATGACCGCATTTTTTCCTGCCTTTGCTGTTTTTTTATTGTGGCGCCTAAAGTTTTCAGAAAGTATTTATTTGCGCACCCAAAAAGAACGCATCATACCATACATCATTACCATGTTCTTTTATTGGTGGATGCATTATTTAAGTAGAAATTTCACCGATCAGCCAATTGTCTTACAGTTTTTTTATACGGGCATTTTTATGGCGACGTCTGTGGGGCTTATTGCAAATAATTTTTATAAAATTAGTTTACATGGTATTGGAATGGGCGGAGCAAGTATGGCTGTTGTTTTATTTGCGTTTCATTACCATCAGCCAATGGGCCTCATTATTGCAGGTGTATTGTTTCTTACAGGTATCGTAACGAGTAGTCGGTTAATCATTTCGGACCATTCTCAAAAAGAACTATACATGGGCTTACTTGTGGGCGCCCTTTGTCAAGCCACTGCTTATTTCTTTGTCATGTAGTTGGTATTTTAATGCCATATTTATCCGACTTTTGCTGCGCAAATCAATAAACCCTTGTTATGTGGTACTCATTAGGTCAGTCGATTATAAAACGTCGCGTTCTTCTATTGTCTATTTTATTAGTAAGTACCTGTTTTATGGGTTACCATGCTTCTAAAGTTTCTTTGAGCTACGAATTTTCTAGAGCGATTCCTACGGACAATCCAAAGTACCAAGATTATCAAGCTTTTTTAAAACGATTTGGGGTAGATGGTAATACAATGGTTATTGGTTTTGAAACAGATCATTTTTATGAGAAGTCTTATTTTAATGCTGTTGCAGATTTGCAAAAAACAATTAAAAGCCTAAATGGTGTAACAGCGATACTTAATATTCCAGATGTTGTTAATTTAATTAATGACACAGCGAATGCACAATTTAAATCTGTAAAAATATTTACACCGCCTTACACGGATCAAGCCGCTTTAGATAGTGCCGCATTTATATTTAAGTCACTCCCTTTTTATAAAACTTTACTCTATAGCCCAAATTCAAATGCCTATTTAATGGGCGTTTCACTTGATGGTGCCATTATCAATTCAAAAAATAGGTCGGTACTTATTTACGAAATTAATATGGCGATACAAGCTTTTGAAAAAGAAACAAACTCGTCGGTACATTTAAGTGGCCTTCCTTATATCAGAACCATTGTGGCAGATAGAATTAAAAAAGAGATGAATATCTTTTTAATTGCATCTTTTGTTTTGTCGGCATTAACACTACTCTTATTTTTTAGATCTATGAGTGCCATGCTTATGAGTATGGTGGTGGTGGCTATTGGCGTGGTATGGAGCCTCGGAACCGTTGTTTTATTTGGTTATAAAATAACATTACTAACAGCGCTCATACCGCCTCTTGTGGTTGTGATAGGTATTCCAAATTGTATTTACTTTTTTAATAAATACCATACTGCGTTTTTAGAACTCAAAGACAAAGACAAAGCTATTGTTACCATGGTGGGTAGAATGGGTATTGTAACGCTGTTTTGCAATATTGCTGCTGCTATTGGATTTGCAGTTTTTGCTTTAACAAAGAGCGCGCTCTTAAAAGAGTTTGGACTTGTTGCGGGAATAAATATCATGGTACTCTTTTTTATATCGCTTGTATTTATACCTGCGGTACTTAGTTATTTACCAGCACCTAAAGCAAAACATACCCGCTATCTCGATAATAAAATTTTAGAAAAGCTACTTGTAAAAATTGAGCGTTGGACCTTTCATCATGCGCGTTGGGTATATGGCGTAACCATCGTTATTACTGCATTTGCGCTTGTTGGTATGAGTAAATTAAAGTCGGAAGGATTTATAGTGGACGACCTACCTAAGCAAGATAAAATATATACGGACCTGAAATGGTTTGAAAATAATTTTGGCGGTGTAATGCCACTTGAAATTATGGTGGATACCAAAAAGAAAAATGGTTTACTCAGAACTACACAGCCCATCTCAAAAATTGAGGAATTGTCTGTGTATATCGCAGCGCATCCAGAAACAGCAAGACCGCTTTCATTTGTGGAAGGATTAAAATTTGTAAAGCAGGCTTATTATGATGGGGATACTTTAAGTTACGACATTCCATACGAGGGCGACCTCGCCTTTATGGGACCTTATTTAAAATCACCAGCGCCACAAGATTCAGGTGCTCAAGTAAAAAAAGAAGGTGTTGCAAAACTGCTTAATAGTTTTATGGATAGTGCAAAGCAGGTGGCGCGCATCAGTGTAAATATGAAAGACATTGGAAGTGCTAAACTTCCCATACTCGTAAAAGATTTTGAAACAAAAGCAAATGAAATTTTTGATACGGCGCATTACAAAGTAACATTTACAGGAAGTACCATAACATTTTTAGAAGGCTCAAGTTTTATCATTAAAGGTTTACAAGAAAGTATTGTTTGGGCATTTTTACTCATTGCGCTTTGTATGCTTTATTTATTTAGATCTGTGCGCATACTACTGTGCTCCTTAATTCCCAATGTCATTCCGCTCGTGATTAC
>JBEITL010000096.1:0-5681 GCA_040374915.1 Sediminibacterium sp.
AGGTTTAACCTTTATCAATCATCCTTCGTTTAGAGATTGGAATGGTAATTTACTTATGGGTAGCCTTGTTCGCAAACATTTACTAATGATAAAGATGACGAATGGTGTACCTGGAAATGAAACCATTTTGCTCGAAAATAATGGCCGCATACGAAATGTAAAAATGGGCCCTGCTGGTAAAATTTATGTAAGTGTTGAAGATGGTGGTAGGTTGTTATGTCTAACTGCTAAATAGCATTAATTGTGTCGGGATTTTTGTATCTGGGATTGTCGGCTCCGTTTCACTTCGCCGACGTCCCTTCCGCATTGAGCTAGCGCAAAGCTTTTAAACGCAACCCATGGGTTGCGTTAAGTTTTTTTATGCCTCATGCGTTTACGAAAGCAAGCTTTCGACACTTTTCGGCATAAAAAAAGCTCCAACTTTCGTTGAAGCTTTGTGATCCCGCTGGGACTCGAACCCAGGGCCCATACATTAAAAGTGTATTGCTCTACCAACTGAGCTACGGAATCTTCACCCTTCACAATCAATCACTTGTTTGATTCAGGAGTGCAAAAATAGGCGAAATAAAAAAATAGCCAAATAATTAGGGTTCTTTTTTACTTGATTTACCCACATTTCCGAAATAACACCCTTTTACTTGCTTATTTTTGAACATAATTTAAAATAATGGATCAAATACAAGGAAAAGTTGTAGTCATTACCGGTGGTTCCGACGGAATAGGAAAGGCACTTGTAGAACTCTACTTAAATAAAGGAGCTAAAGTGGCCACTTGCGCCAGAAATTACCAAAAGCTATATCAGTTACAATCTGCACATACGGGTAAGCCATTATTTATTCATGCTACCGATGTTAGTAAAGAAACCGATTGCAGGGGCTTTATTGATGCTGTTATTAAAGAGTTTGGCACTATCGATATACTAATTAACAATGCAGGTGTGTCTATGCGTGCCTTGGTGCAAGACGTAGACCTTGATACCATTAGACGTGTTATGGATATTAACTTTTGGGGCACGGTTTATTGTACCAAATTTGCACTTGATCATATCATCAAAAACAAGGGTACCATTGTAGGCGTGTCATCAATTGCGGGTTACAGAGGACTTCCAGGGCGTAGTGGATATTCTGCGTCTAAATACGCCGTTAATGGCTGGTTAGAGGCGCTTCGTACCGAGTTATTAGAATCTGGTACCAATGTGATGTGGGTTTGTCCTGGCTTTACAAGTTCAAATATTAGAAATGCCGCTTTAAATAGTAAAGGGGAGTCGCAAGGAGAGTCGCCAATGGATGAAGGTGCCATGATGAGTTCTGATGAATGTGCTGTTCATATTGCACATGCCATTGAAAAGCGCAAACGTACACTTGTGTTAACTTTTACAGGCAAGCGTGCCGTATTCATGAATAAATTTTTTCCTGCTTTAGCCGACAAATTAGTTCGACAGTTTTTCTTCAAAAATAACGAGCTAGTGAAATAATTTACAAGTAATTACGTTAACAATGAGGCATGCCCATTGTAACACTTTCTACAGATATTGGCCAACGAGATTTTTTAGTTGGTGCTATAAAAGGTCAGTTTTTACAACTTGATCCCACCACAAATTTGTGTGACATAACGCATTATTTACCGCAAACAAACTTTCCACAGGCAGCCTATGTTTGTGGGAACGCGATTAAGCACTATCCGGGTGGAAGTTTCCACCTGATAATGGTTAACTTGTTTGAAGGCCCAGCAGAGCATGTGCTTATGGCTAGATTTAACCAGCAGTACATTATTTGTCCCGATAACGGTCTTTTAACCATGATTACGGGTCAAAAGCCTTCAGATCTTGTAGCCATTCCTTTAAATAATAAGCATACTTTACTTGAGATAACCGCTGTAATTGCTATGGCAATCAATAAAGTAAGTAAAACTGGTAACCTGTTAGATGGTGGTGTGTCTATACCTGCTATCAACGAAATTTATCCATTAAGGCCAACCGTAGGACCTGATTGGATAGAGGGTCAAATCCTCTTTATTGATCAATTCGAAAATGTGGTCATCAATATTACGGCTTCTGAATTTGCGGCCCAAGCCAAAGGACGTTCCTTTAAAATCGTATTTAAACGAAACGAAGTGATTGATACCATCAGTGCAAATTATACGTCGGTTTCTGAAACTGATAAATTAGCCTGGTTTAACTCTGCGGGATATCTCGAAATAGCCCTTCGAAACGGTAACATGGCTGGACTCTTTGGACTACAAGGTTTTAATGAACAAATGCAAAACAAAGGTGGTGGTTCGGATACCAATTGGTTTTATCAAACGGTTCGTGTGTTTTTTGAATAATTTGCCCAATTTTAGTTTAATTTTGCAACGCAAACAGGCCAATAGGCCCTTAATAATCAAGTAATTTAGTTTTATGGCATATGATGTAATTGTTATTGGAAGTGGACCTGGTGGATACCCAGCAGCTATCCGTGCTTCTCAATTAGGTTTTAAAGTAGCTGTTATTGAAAAAGAAAGCCTAGGTGGCGTTTGTTTGAACTGGGGTTGTATTCCAACCAAAGCGCTTTTAAAAAGTGCGCAAGTGTATGAATATGTAAAGCATAGTGCCGATTACGGTATCAACGCAACAGGTACCCACGATTTTGGTGGTGTAATTAAGCGTAGCCGTGGTGTTGCCGATAAAATGAGTAAGGGTGTTCAATTCTTAATGAAGAAGAACAAGATTGATGTGATTATGGGCTATGGTAAAGTTTTATCAAAAGGTAAAGTAGAAGTGACTGCCGCAGATGGAACCAAGCAAATTCAAGAAGCTAAATACATTGTTATTGCAACGGGTGGAAGATCAAGAGAATTACCAAACTTAAAACAAGATGGTAAAAAAGTACTTGGCTACCGCGAAGCGATGGTATTAACTGACCAACCAAAATCAATGATCATTGTTGGTAGTGGTGCGATAGGTGTTGAGTTTGCATATGTATACAATAGCATGGGTACTAAAGTAACCATCGTTGAATTTATGCCGCGCATTGTTCCTGTAGAAGATGAAGATATTTCTAAAGAATTAGAAAAGCAATATAAAAAACAAGGCATCGAAATTATGACCAATGCTTCTGTAGAATCTTTAGATACTACTGGTGCTGGTGTTAAAGCGCATGTTAAAAAACAAGATGGTTCGATGGTAACACTAGAAGCCGATGTTGTTTTAAGTGCAGTTGGTGTAGTTGCCAATATCGAAAATCTTGGTTTAGAAGAAGCAGGTGTTAAAGTAGATAAAGGAAGAGTGATTGTAGATAAATACCAACAAACTTCTGTTGCTGGCGTGTACGCTATTGGAGATTGTTCTCCAGGTCAAGCACTTGCACACGTTGCTGCTAAAGAAGGTATCAATGCTGCAGAACACATGGCATACCTAGAAAAAAAGCACCATCATTTACCTGAACCTTTAGATTATAATAACATTCCAGGTTGTACCTATTGTACACCAGAAATTTCAAGTGTAGGTTACACCGAAAAGGCAGCTATAGAAGCTGGATACGAAATCAAAGTGGGTAAATTCCCGTTTGTAGCAAGCGGAAAGGCAAGTGCAGCAGGCGCTACAGAAGGTTTTGTAAAAGTTATTTATGATGCAAAATATGGCGAGTTTTTAGGTTGCCATATGATTGGGATGAACGTAACAGAAATGATTGCAGAAGCAGTTGTGGCACGTAAATTAGAAACCACTGCACATGAAATCTTAAATGCTGTACATCCGCACCCAACCATGAGTGAAGGATTAAAAGAAGCAACTGCTGCAGCTTATGGTGAAGCAATTGATATCTAAGATCTAATAAAATAATAAGGATAAGGCCGCAAGAAATTGCGGCCTTATTTTTTTGTAAATACTTTTTGCAATAGGGCCGATGTTCTTGCCGCAGGGTTGGCTCTTATATCTTTTTCTTGAGTAGCAATTTCAGTATAAATGCCAGATAAAGATTTATCCGTTACATAGGCAACTAAATCTGGATTCATTTTTTTGCCAATTAGCGGCACACTATTATACGTGGTAATTATTTTTTCCCAATACTGAGTAGCATTTACTTTATCAAGTGATGATTTTATAACTGGCGAAAAGCTTTGTGCAAGTGCTGTATTGGTTTTTGTTCTCAAATAAGAAGTGGCAGATGTATCGCTTCCTCTTAAAATATTGATACCATCGGTAATGGTCATTTCCCTGATAGCAGTAGTAAAAATAGGGACGGCTGTTTTACATGCATCTTCGGCTGCGCGGTTCATGCTCACAATCATATCGTCCATGAGTTGATTAAACCCAAGTCTTCTAAGGGTTGTTTCTATTTTTCGTGCTTCTGGTGGCATGATAATTTTTAAAGCAGCATTTTCTAAAAAACCGCCTGGGCTAGATAGTTTTGCAGTACCTGTTTGTGCGCCTTTTTGAAGCGCTTCTTTTAAACCGCCAGCAATTTCGTCAGCACTTAATCCAGACGTTGAAGGCATTGCCAAATTGGATGCCTTTTTTAATAAATCTCCAATTTTTTGAGCCTCAACAGTTTGAAAACCTAAAATCGCAGCTATAAATACTAATTTCTTCATAATAAGGCGTTTATACCTGTAAAGATAAGATGCCCAGTGTTCAATAATTGTGAATGTTTTGCTATAGTTAAGCCCCGCTGTCCTTACCTTTGCAGCGCATAATTTAATAGCTTCATGAAATACGAGAAAGAGATAGGTCGACGCAAGAGTTTTGCCATTATATCGCATCCGGATGCGGGTAAAACAACCTTAACAGAAAAGTTTCTGTTATTTGGGGGTGCTATTCAAACTGCAGGTGCCGTTAAAAGCAACAAAATTAAAAAGCATGCGACGTCGGATTTCATGGAAATCGAACGTCAACGTGGTATATCGGTAGCTACATCTGTAATGTCTTTCGAATACAAAGACTTCTTAATTAATTTATTAGATACACCCGGCCACAAAGATTTTGCCGAAGATACTTACCGTACACTCAGTGCAGTGGATAGTGTTATATTGGTTATTGACAGTGTGAATGGGGTAGAGCCACAAACACGCCGTTTAATGGAAGTGTGTCGTATGCGCGATACACCCGTAATTGTTTTTATCAATAAAATGGATAGAGACGGTAAGAGCAGGTTTGATTTATTAGAAGAAATTGAAAACGAATTGCATATTTCGTTACACCCTATGACCTGGCCCATTAATAGTGGTAAAGAATTTAAAGGGGTATATAATTTACATGACAAAAACCTGCGTTTATTTACCGGTGGTACAAAAGCCGACGAAGAAGATATTGTAGCCATCGATGATTTACAAGACGCTTTGCTTGAAACTAAAGTAGGTAAGCGTGACGCCGATCAATTACGTGAAGATGTAGAACTTATTGAAGGTGTGTATGGTGCATTAGATGCTAAAGATTATTTAACCGCTAAAGTGGCGCCTGTATTTTTTGGAAGTGCCGTTAATAATTTTGGTGTTAAAGAAATGCTGGACACTTTTATTAGAATTGCACCAGTGCCGCGTAGTAGAGCAACCTCTAAGCGACTTGTAGAAGTAGGTGAAGATAAGTTTAGTGGATTTATATTTAAGATTCACGCCAACCTAGATCCTAAACATCGAGATCGTATTGCATTTATGCGCGTATGTAGTGGACGTTTCGAAAGAAACAAATACTACCACCATGTAAG
>JBEITL010000164.1:0-3901 GCA_040374915.1 Sediminibacterium sp.
ACGCTTGGTGGATTCATCCACAAAATGGAAATTTTATTATTGATGGTAATGATGGTGGTATTGGAATTTCAAGAGACCGTGGTAAAACATGGCAGTTTGATGAGAAATTACCACTTGGACAGTTTTATCATATCAACGTAGACAATAAAATTCCTTACAATGTAATGGGTGGTTTACAAGACAACGGAAGCTGGCATGGTCCTGCATACGTTTGGGTAAACAGCGGTATCAGAAATGCATACTGGCAAGGTGTTGGTGGTGGTGATGGTTTTGATGTAGTTCCAGATGCCGAAGATGCAAACTGGGTATACAGCATGAGCCAAGGTGGTGCAGTGGGTCGTTACAATATCGCAACTGGAGAAGAGTGGAGCATTCGTCCACCAAGTCCTGCACCTGGCGTTCGTCAGCGTTTTAATTGGAATGCAGCGATTGCGCAAGATCCATTTGATAAAAAAACAATTTATTATGGTTCTCAATTTGTAAACAAGAGCACAGATAAAGGCGCTTCTTGGACACAAATTTCTGATGATCTAACAACGCGCGATAGTGCAAAAATGGATCAGTCTAATAATGGAGGATTAAACGTAGACATTACCGGTGCAGAAAATTATTGTACGATTATTTGTATCGAACCTTCTGCAAAACAGCAAGGTGTTATTTGGGCAGGTACCGATGATGGTAATGTTCAATTAACGCAAGATGGCGGAAAAACATGGACCAATTTTAGAGGTAAAATCCCTGGAATGCCACTCGGCGCATGGGTTCCACAAATCCGTGCTTCACGTTTTAATGCAGGAGAAGCTTTTGTAGTAGCCAACGATTACAGAAGAGGTAATATGAAACCTACTGTTTTTAGAACCACCGATTTTGGAAAAACATGGACCAATATTTTAGAAGATAAAAAAGTAATTGGATATGCACTTTGTGTTTTACAAGACCCAACGCAACCTAATTTAATTTTTGTAGGAACAGAGCAAGGCTTATGGATTAGCCTCGATAACGCGGCAACATTCCAACAATTTAAAAATGATTATCCTTCTGTTTCTACCTATGATTTAGCGATTCAAGAAAGAGAAAATGATTTAGTGATTGCCACTTTTGGTAGAGCCATTTATATATTAGATGATATAGGCGGTTTAAGAAAAGCAGCAGCTAATATGGGCAAAGTATTTACCAATAAAGTAACTGTATTTAATGCGCCTGCTGGTTATCAAGCACACCGTAAAAACGCAATGGGTATTGAATATAGCGTGTGGGGCACTTATGAAGGTGAAAATAAAAAATCAGGATTACCTATTAGTTTCTTTGTTCAAAAATCAGCATCTGATACAGGTAAAAATGCTATTGGAGATACCGCTACACTTCGTTTTTATGACGCAACCAATACACTCGTAAGAACCATTCGTACAAAAACAGAAGCCGGGTTTAACAGGTATTTCTGGGGTATGGAAGGACGTGGACTTCGTGCAAGTGGCGGCGGCGGTAGAGGCAGAATGGGCGGTGGTGCAGGATTTGGTGGCGGTGCGCCTCAAGAAGCACCAGGTTTACCAGTAGATCCAGGAACCTATAAAGTGGTCGTAAGTGCCGGTCGTAATTTTTCTGATAGCACCATGCTTGTTGTAAATGATGACCCGTATGCGCCTACTTCTAAAGAAGTGCGTGATGCGATTAGAAAAGCAAATGCAAGACTTGATAAAACCACCGAAAAACTAAATACCTTAAATGAGCGTATGACAGAAGCAGATGGTATCATTGCAAAAATTGAAGCTAACTTAAGAGATATGGATAAAAAAGCAGCTGACACCATTCGCAAAACAGCAACAGCTGCTAAGGATGAATTAAAAGCGATCAGAGAAATGCTCAATGGCAAACCACAAACCAAGCAAGGTTACGGAAACATTCCTCAAGTAACCGTAAGTAGTGTTTTTGGTGAAGCGCGAATGACAGTAATGGGTAAGCCGGTAGCACCTGGTGCACAAGAAGACAGACTTATTACATTTGCTGAGCAAAAAGTTGGCGAAGTAATAACACGCGCAAATAAATTTTTTGATGGCACTTGGAAAACATTGAGAGCACTTGCAGAAGCGGCGCCTGTTAAAATCTTTAAAGATTACAAAACAATCGAATAAATAAATTTTAATACCCAATATTTTTATAATCATAACTAGCAACCAATTATGAGTTCATTAGCACTATCAGATAAAATTGTTTTTGTACTTTATTTTTTAATAGTTGCTAGTTATGGTTATTGGGTGTACCGTAAAAAAAAGGATACGGTATCCGCATCTCAAGATTTTTTTTTAGCGGAAGGATCCCTTACCTGGTGGGCTATTGGCGCATCTTTGATTGCCTCTAATATTTCAGCAGAGCAGTTTATTGGCATGAGTGGCGAAGGTTTTTTTGTAGGCGTTGCCATTGCAGCCTATGAATGGATTGCGGCACTTGGTTTAATCATTATTGCCGTTTGGTTTATTCCTATTTATTTAAAAAATAAGATTTACACCATGCCTCAGTTTTTAAAAACGAGGTATAACGAATCGGTGGCACTTGTAATGGCTATATTTTGGTTGTTACTCTATGTGTTTGTAAACTTCACTTCTATTTTGTATTTAGGAGCCGTTGCAATCAATGGTTTATTAGGTGGCGATTATTTACACCTAGTGATGATTGGTCTCATGTTAATGGCACTTATCATTACGCTTGGTGGCATGAAAGTAATTGGATACACCGATGTTATTCAGGTGGCTGTATTAATTATTGGCGGTTTTGCAACCGTATATATGGCATTACAAATTGTGGATCAACGCATCAATCATGTAATAGATGGTAGCGCACTTGCAGGATTTAATACTTTGTTATCGCAAGCTCCAGAACACTTCCATTTAATTTTACCAAAACCCAACAATACCGATATGAGTGCTGCTGGGCAATTGGCAAGAGATAAGTATATTATTTTACCAGGCATTGCCATGTATTTTGCAGGCCAATGGATTTTGAATTTAAATTATTGGGGTTGTAATCAGTACATCACACAACGTGCACTTGGCGCACAATTAGAAACAGCAAGAAAAGGTATTTTATTTGCTGGCTTCATGAAATTATTTATGCCCGTTATTGTAATGCTTCCGGGCATTGCAGCATTTGTGTTGTATAAAAACGGTCAGTTAGCAGGTTTTGAAGGTGGAAAAGATGGCGCCTATTCTGCGATACTTGCTTTTTTACCAGCTGGCTTAAAAGGACTAGCAATTGCGGCATTAACAGCTGCTATCGTTGCATCACTTGCCGGTAAAGCAAATAGCATTTCAACCATTTTTACATTGGATATTTATAAAAAATACATCAACCAAGAGGCCAACGAAAAAAAGTTGGTATGGACGGGCCGTTTAACCGTATTTATTTCAATGGTTATTGCGGTGATATTTACTTGGAAAGATTTATTAGGTATTGGTGGCGAAGGTGGTTTCACATTTATTCAAAAGTATACCGGCTTTATTAGCCCAGGCGTATTTGCGATGTTTATGCTTGGATTTTTCTGGAAGCGAACTACTGGTGCAGCTGCAATGACAGGTTTGATTACCGGATTTTTATTGGCTATATTTTTTAATAGTTATGCTATTCCTTTATTTGGAACAGATAATATCATGTACACGGCATACCTCAATAAAAGCGGCGCTTACGAAATTCCGTTTTTAATTAATATGGGTTGGTCGTTTGTGCTTACGATAATTATAATGGTGATTGTAAGTATGGCAGGTCCTAAAGTGAATCCTAAAGCATTTGAAATTGATGCTACCATGTTTAAGGTAAGCAAATCAACACTAGTACTGATTGTAATCATACTCATGCTCTTAAGTGCCCTGTACGTTAAATTCTGGTAGTATTATCTAACATCTTTTGCGCA
>JBEITL010000002.1:0-21049 GCA_040374915.1 Sediminibacterium sp.
ATTTTATGAATCATACCTGTGTAGCGCAAGATACGCTCTGTTGTAGTGGTTTTACCAGCATCAATGTGTGCGGCGATACCAAAGTTTCTTTGAAATTTCAAGTCAGCCATAATAGTGCTTGTTTTTTAAGTTTTGCTTGAGGAAACAGTTCCTCAATTTTCGAGGCGGCAAAGGTAATAATTATACCGATTGGAAAAAGGTTTCCGGTGTAATTTATTAATTAATTATGCACAAAAAAAGCCCCAAACCTAAGTTTGGGGCTTATATAAGCAGTTTGTCTGTACTTAAATTTTAAAGTGAGAGAACGCTTTGTTCGCCTCAGCCATACGGTGTGTATCTTCTTTCTTTTTGAAAGCAGCACCTTCACCCTTGCTAGCAGCTAACATTTCGTTGGCTAACTTGTCTGCCATGGTACGGCCATTTCTTTCACGGCTGTAACGGATTAACCATTTCATGCTCAATGAAATTTTACGATCAGCACGCACTTCTGAAGGGATTTGGAAAGTTGCACCACCAATACGACGGCTACGTACTTCAACAGCAGGCGTTACGTTTGCAACGGCTCTTTTCCATACTTCATATCCATCTTCACCGGTCATTTTAGTAACCTTGTCTACTGCATCATAGAAAATGTTGATCGCAGTACTTTTTTTACCCTGCCACATTAAGTTATTAATGAAACGAGTAACCAATTTATCATTGAAACGTCCATCAGGAGCTAGGGGTAATTTTTTGGCTTGTGCTTTACGCATGTGATCTACTTATTAGCTTTTTTGTAATAATTTTTTTAGAGACTATTTTTTAGCCTTTTCTTTTTTAGTACCGTATTTAGAACGAGACTGCTTACGGTCTTTAACACCTGCAGTATCGAGGCTACCACGAACAATGTGGTAACGTACCCCTGGTAAGTCTTTAACACGACCACCACGGATTAATACGATTGAGTGTTCTTGTAAGTTATGACCTTCACCTGGGATGTAGGCAATAACCTCAATCTTGTTTGTCAAACGCACTTTCGCTACTTTACGTAGGGCAGAGTTTGGCTTTTTAGGCGTTGTCGTATACACCCTGGTACATACACCACGACGTTGCGGACACGCATCTAAAGCCCTAGACTTACTTTTAGCCTTGATAATTTCACGACCTTTTCTAACTAATTGCTGTATTGTAGGCATTCTAAACCGTTTAAAATTTCGGACGGCAAAGGTAATGGCTGGAACTGAAAAATCAAAAAGTTTTAAAAAGTTTTCTCAAACTAGACGTAAAATACTGGTTTTCAGTACAAATACGAGGGCCAAAAAGGAGTAAATACTTGATTTAGGCGGCAAATAAACCAATCCTATCTTATTGATTTAGATTGACTAGCCAAAAATAAGGGCCCATTTTATGCTTATTTCAATTTTTCGCTTATTTCACCTGCTTTTGTCTTTTGCGCAGTTTTTAAAGCCCTTTTTTGCCCAGTTTTTTGCGGCAAGGATTACGCTGGCAGCTTTTTTACTAATTAGCACCACAAAAGTTGTTTTCGCGCAAATTTCAACCACACCCGGTAGTTACCCCTACCCGGCCATCAACTTTGTATATGCCCAAAACTTTTCCAATTTACCGGCAACAAGCAGTTTTGCAAGTGGCATAACAGGCAAGGGACCCTTTTATTTAGGCAGCTTGCATACAGGTTTAACCGGTTTATTTATAGCGCAAACAAGTGGCACGAATGCAGTCCTCAATTTTGCCACCAGTGCCGGAACAAACGCGGTAACGGGCATATTTAGTTACGGACCTGCAAATGGAGCCACAAACGCTGCTACCAGAGGACTTGGGAGCCTAGCGAGTAGCGCCGGAGAATATGTTTTTGGCATTAGTTTTACCAATACCTCACCTACAATTATTGAACAATTTGAAATTGAATTAATAGCTGGTCAGTGGCGTAAAGGCGGCAGCGGTAAAACAAACGCATGGAACTTTTCCTACACAATAGCCGCAACAAACAATGTATTCGATACTGCTACAAAAAAAGATACCGCTTTGAGTTTTTATTCGGTGCTGACGAGCCCCGGAACAGCAGCCCTCAATGGCCTGTTAAGCATCTATCAGCAACAAAAAAAAGACACACTCTTCAATTTAAATTGGAAACCTGGCGAACAACTTATTTTAAAATGGCAAGACAAAGATGATATTGGAAATGATGATGGCATGGCGCTGCAACAATTAATTTGTAAAGCGCTCACTATGCCTGATAACACCGCTCCCACTGTGTTTGCACTCATGCCGCCACCGGCAAAAATATATACAGCCGGAGATACGCTCACTGCTAAAATTATTTTTTCGGAACCTTGTTTTTTAAACAGCAGCGCATTTATTCCCTACTTAGTGGCTACCATTTCGGATACTGCAAAAAACATGCTATACACAAAAGGTTCGGGCAGCACAGAATGGCATTTTTCTTACATTGTAACAAAAGGCGACCTCGTAAAAAATGGATTCAATATGTATCCAAAAATTAATAGTGACACGGGGGGCATTAGAGACGCCGCATTCAATGATTGCAACGGAATTATAAGTGGTAACACCCGTTTTTTACAAGTCATGATTGATGCTGTAGCGCCAGCTTTTATCGACACCAATAACTTACGCGTCAATAGCTGTAATCGCCCGGTATACATAGTTCCTGCCGCATTAGGTGTGGTTCAAACAGATAGTAGCGAAACCATCATCTGGAAGTTAAAGCTTGCTCCAATGCAGGGAAAAATTTTGGGCCTACCGTTTTCGACGAAAACGGTAACTGATCGATCTTATCCGAGAACCCTGACATTTATTCCAACCAATTCTAATGCTGGAATGGATAGTGCGATTATTGAAATATCGGATGGTATCAATAGCAGTTTTAAAAAAGTAATATTTCAATTAGATAGTGGAATTGTAAACAATACCATCATAGGAAATCAAATTATATGCAAAGGTTTTGCACCCACAATATTTAACGGCGACAACCCATCAAACACTAGCTATCATTGGCTTTACAAAGAAGACACTGCAGCTATATTTAAAACAGCTACAGGTAATTACAATACCTACAATTACCAATCTAGCACATTACAAAACAGTACTGTATTTAAAAGAATTGCCACTCGTTTTTCATGTACCGACACAAGCAATCTAATTCGTATTCAGGTAAAAGATAATGGCATATGGAAAGGTGTAAATAATGGATTCTGGCAACTGGGTAGCAATTGGTGTGGTGGCATGGTACCAGATAGTAGCACCGACGTACTTGTGCAATATGGACGTCAAATTATGATTAGTAATGCATTTCCAAATCAAACCAATACTGCCAAAACCATCAAGCTAGATTCAACCGCTAGTATTATTGTAAACGGCTTGCTTTATTGGCCTAATGCCTTGTTAGGCGCGGGAATGATCGATGCAACAAATGGAAGTATTTATATAGAAAAAGACAGCGTCAATATTCATTCAAGTGTTTTTAAACACAACCGTATTTATAATTTACAAATTGACACAAAAAATAAAGTTCAATTTTTAGATTCACTTGTTATTGAAAATAGCATCACCCTTTTTAATGGCAGCATACAAACAAAACATCTAACACTGCTAGCGCCTGCACAAATCAATAGTTCAGGCAACAACACAAAAATTATAGGACCCGCTGCCGTTTACAAAAAGTACCATTTATTGGAAGGTCAAACCAAACTTTTAGCACTACCCTTTTCAAATATTTCAAGTTTACAAAGTTTCAAAAATAGTATTCCCATAACAGGAAAAGGTGGCCATGGTAATGGCTTTGACAGCGCTGCACATGAACATCCGTCTGTTTATTTTTTAGATAGCACATCCAATCATATCACTCAATTTATATACAGGCCCTTCACCAATTTGGACAGCAGCTACCTAGAACCAAACAGGGCCATTAAAATTTGGTTGTACCAAAAAGACACAAGCAATCATTCAAATATGATTAACGAAACGCCTTTTGTAGAAACAAAAAAACAGGATGCATGGGTGAATATTATTGCGGCAGGAACACTTCAACATGGACCACTTGAAATTGACTTTCCTGTTCATCCATTAACGCGCTATTATTTAACGGGCAATCCATACCCTGCTAAAATTGATATCAGTAAAATATCAAGTAGCAGCAGTATTGGAAAGTATTACTGGTACTGGGATGCAGGCCTTGGCGCCACTGGCAATTATACAGCTAGGGCGTTTAGACATCCAAGGATCATCCAAAAACTTGAAGGTTTTATAATAAAAAATGCAGCAGAAGCTGCGGGTTATTTATTTTATGAAGAAAGAACTAAGGTCAATCAAAATGAAACACTAGATACTAGCCACTACAAAAATGAATACGCTCATATAAGTCTTGCACTCATGCAAGAAAATACCCTACTGGATAGACTAGAGATCATGGGTATAGATAGCGCTAGTAGCCGGTTTGAAAAATGGGATGCTGAAAAAATAAACGAAAATAAAATATCGCTTTATTCCATTTCGAGAGATAGTATGGCGCTTTGCATAGATGCAAGACCCTTTACCAATAACCTTTTTGTACCACTAGGTATACAATCCAACAAAACTGGAAAATACAGATTGTTATGTACTGCTTTTGTTATTGCAAGTGATATGATAGCCTACCTACATGACAAACTATTAAACAAGTATCAAAAAATAATACAGGATAGTAGTTATACTTTTGAAATTAACCAAGACAGTACAACGGCTGGAGAAAAGCGGTTTGAAATTACTGGACCACCGCCACCGCCAAGGCAAGAAGACCCCATTATGGCAACTGTTACGCCCAACCCCGTGCAAAATCAGTTAGGCATTCGTTATTCATTTAGAGATTTACTAACCTATCAAATATCCATACATAGTATCGATGGCGCACTATTACAAAACAAAATATTTGCCGCAAGTAAAAACGGAATTGCAATAATAGAAGTGCCACACTTAAAAGCAGGTACTTATGTTGCAGTGATTAAAGCAGGAAAAAACTATCTACTCAAACAGTTTATTAAACTTTAAATAACCAGCTGTGGGTATCTGGTGCGGTCGCATACCTTATGGCCGTGAGTCTATCTTTTAATTCTTTGGCAACACCTGCCTTATCAGTATCAAAATGCATGCTATAATCTTTGTAGCGTAGTTCTTTAATCTTAGAAATTGTAGCAGCCGTTCCAGTACCAAACACTTCATGTAAAAGGCCCTGTTTTTGAGAAGCAATTAATTCATCAATGGTTATTTTTGTCTCTTGCACTTCCATGCCCATCTCTTTTAAAACCTTGATGGCACTATCTCTTGTTACACCTTCCAAAATAGTTCCCTCTGTAAGTTCAGGCGTTACTACTTTGTTACCTACAACAAAAAATACATTCATGGTACCTACTTCTTGCAAATATTTATGCTCAAAAGCATCGGTCCATAATACTTGATCATAGCCTGCCTCTTTTGCTTTTTGAGTAGCCATCATACTTGCCGCATAATTACCTGCATTTTTTGCAAAACCAACGCCACCCGGAGCAGCTCTAGTGTAGGTTTCTTCTACATAGATTTTCATAGGTGTGCTATAGTAAGGCCCTGTAGGACTTAACAAAATCATGAATTTATAATTATCAGAAGGTTTAACGCCTATAACTGGATCTGTGGCAAACATAAAGGGTCTGATATATAAAGAGTGATCTGCCATTGCAGGAACCCAATCTCTATCCATATCAACAAGAAGGCGCATACCTTCCATAAAAATAGCTTCAGGTACTTCAGGCATACACATACGTGCTGCAGAAATATTGAATCGTCTAAAATTATCTTGAGGTCGGAAAATATGAACCTCACCCGCATCACTCTTATAGGCTTTTATACCTTCAAAAATAGATTGCCCATAATGTAGCGCAGCCAAAGAAGGATCAAATTGCAGTGCTTGATAAGGTCTGATCACCACATTCGTCCAAACACCATCAATATAGTCAGCCTCAAACATATGATCTGTAAAAACACGACCAAAAGGAATATTTTCGAGCGTTGTATTTGCTAACCTACTGTGCTCAACTTTTTCAATCTTTACGTCAAGTGCTGCTGCCATAGTTTTATATTTGGTGCAAAGAAACAAAAAAAATGAAAACTAACAATCGTTAATATTGTAAAACAGCCATGAATTCTGAAAATAATTTGCTTCCGCCCTTTGTTATTGCCTCTTTATATAAAGATGAGCTTGTTTTAGTTGACGACCAAAAGAGCATTGGTAAGCGCACAGATGAACTTAACACGAAAAAGAGCGGAACAATTGCACCTAAATCCGAAGATGCTACCACCCAAAAACCAATTAGCTTTTTGGGCAACAACCAAAAAAAGGTAACCATTCTTTTACAAGACAATTCGGCTGTTCACCTGGCAGACGAATCTTTACAATTTTTAACCGCTATACTAGCGGCGTGCAAACTAAATATGGGCGATGTTGCCATTGTTAACACAGCCAATCAGGCCGTTAAATACGTGCAAATAAAAACAGAACTACAACCTACTACTTTACTCATATTTGATATCAACGCTGCAAGCATTGCACTTCCTTTTGAAGTTCCGCATTATCAAGTACAGCAATATGACAACTGCACCCTTTTATTTTCTGCGCCATTACAATCCATGCTCGTTAAAACAGAAGCAGCAAAACTAGAAAAAGGAAAACTTTGGAATGCACTTAAAAAAACGTTTAATATTCAGTAGTAGATGAAAATAATTTTTGCAACCAATAATAAAAACAAGGTAGAAGAAATCAAACACCTTAGCCATCAAAAATTTGAAATTTTTACTTTACAAGAAGTGGGTATTGATATTGACATTCCAGAACCACATGACACACTAGAAGCCAATGCCACCGAAAAATCTACAACCATTTATAAGCTTACAAACGAAGCCGTATTTAGCGAGGATACGGGGTTAGAAGTGGAGGCATTAAACGGCGCACCCGGTGTAAAATCGGCGAGGTATGCAGGAGAAGGACGGAACATGCAGGAAAATATTGATAAATTATTAGCGGAACTAAAAGACAAACCTACAAGAGCCGCCCAATTTAGAACAGTCGTATCACTTATTATTGGCGGAAAAGAATACCAATTCGAAGGTATTTGTAAGGGCCACATAACAAATGAAATGGATGGAACAAATGGATTTGGTTACGATCCCGTTTTTATTCCAGCAGGAAGTGATATTACTTTCGCAAATATGGATATTACAGAAAAAAATAAATTTAGCCACAGAAAAAAAGCAGTGCAACAACTCATAGATTTTTTAAATGACTTTCAAGCATAAATATGAAGACAAAAAATAGGATCATCCGTAAAAACGCATTTTGTTTTCTGATTGTTTTTTTAGTACAGGTTGTTGCCACAACCGGAGCATTTGCGCAAACCATTCCATTATATAAAAATAGCAGGGCACCCATCAACGAAAGAGTCAAAGACTTACTGGGCAGAATGACCCCCACCGAAAAGTTTTGGCAGCTATTTATGATCCCTGGCGATATCAAACCAGGAGATGCGCCAAAATATAAGGATGGCCTATTTGGATTTCAAGTAAGTGCCGCATCTGCAGGCGGAGAAGGCGCACAACAAATGCTGCAATACAATGCAACAGAAACCGCTGTAAGCCTTGCCAAAAAAGTGAATACGATACAGCAGTTTTTTATGGACAGCACAAGACTTGGTATTCCCATGCTCCCATTTGACGAAGCACTTCATGGCCTGGTAAGACAGGGTTCCACCATATTCCCTCAAAGTATTGGTCTTGCTGCAACCTTTAATACAAGCACGATGGAAGCTATAGCAGGCGCTATTGCAAAAGAATCAAAAATTAGAGGCATTAGACAAATACTATCACCAGTCATTAATATTGCAACTGACGTTAGATGGGGCCGTACCGAAGAAACCTATGGAGAAGATCCTTTTTTAAGTAGCAAAATGGGTGTGGCTTACATGAAAACGTTAGAAGACGAAAATGTTATTGCTACACCAAAACATTTTGTTGCCAATGTAGGAGATGGCGGTAGAGACAGCTACCCCATTGATATGAACGAAAGATATTTATCTGAAATCCACTACCCTCCTTTTAAAGATGCGGTACAAAAAGCTGGCGCAAGATCGATCATGACGTCATACAATTCTGTAAACGGAAGCCCTGCAACCGCCAATAATTATTTATTAAATGACCTACTAAAAAAACAATGGGGCTTTAATGGATTTGTGATTTCGGATGCTGGCGCCGTAGGCGGCGCCAATGTCTTACATTATACAGCAAAAGATTATCCAGACGCAGGTAAAAACGCTGTTAATAATGGCTTAGACGTATTATTTCAAACTGCACAAGAACATTATAAATTATTTATCCCTCCATTTTTAAATGGAGACATCAATCAAGCAAGATTAGATGATGCGGTAAGCAGGGTTCTACGAGCAAAATTTGAACTGGGTTTATTTGAAACCCCTTACCTCGATATTAAAGCAACAGCATCTGCTAATTATGAAGCAGCGCATAAAAAAATTGCATTAGAAGCGGCACTAGAATCGATTGTTTTATTGCAAAATAAAAATGGATTATTACCCATCTCAACTGCCACAGAAAGTATTGCGTTAATTGGCACCGATGCCACCGAAGCTAGACTTGGCGGCTATAGTGGGCCAGGCACCAAAAAAGTAAGCATCTTAGATGGCATGCTACAAAAATATGGGACCAATAAAATTCTTACTGCAGATGGGCCTGGTCGAACCAATAAAAGCTGGGACATCGTGCCTAGTAAATATTTGTGGACGACACATAACAATCAACCACATGAAGGATTAACTGCCCAATATTTTAATGGCATAGAATTCGGAAACAATCCTACCCTACAAAGAATTGACAAAACCATTAATTTTCATTGGACCATTTCTACGCCCGATCCACTTATAACACCAGAATTTTTCTGCGCAAAATGGACGGGCAATATCAAAGCACCTAAAACAGGTACTTACAAAATTGGTTTATCTGGAAACGACGGCTTTAAATTATACATCAACAATCAATTAGTCATCAACAATTGGGATAAGCAAAGCTTTCATACTAGCCTAGTTGATTACAACTTTACTGCAGGAAACAATTATCCGATTCGAGTTGAATTTAAAGAACCAAACGGCAATTCAACCATCAAATTAATTTGGAACGTAGATATTAGTAATACAATAGAAGAAAAAATAAATGAAGCTGTTGTTGTAGCCAAAAAATCAAAAGTAGCAGTAGTTGTAGTAGGTTTAGAAGAAGGCGAATTTAGAGATAGAGCCTCTTTACAATTACCAGGCGAACAAGAACAGCTTATTCAAAGAGTGGCAGCTACTGGAACGCCAACTGTTGTTGTGATTGTAGGTGGAAGCGCCGTAACAATGGGCAATTGGATAGATAAAGTAAACAGTATTGTAGATGTATGGTATCCGGGCGAAGAAGGCGGACATGCAGTGGCAGCAGTACTTTCAGGAGCATATAATCCAGGCGCAAAGCTTCCCATTACATTTCCTGTAAGCGAAGCACAACTTCCACTCGTGTACAACCATAAACCAACTGGGCGTGGTGATGATTATGAAAACCTGACAGGACTTCCATTATTTCCTTTTGGATATGGACTTAGCTACACCACATTTGAATACAGTAATTTAATGATCGACAAACCAACCGCAAAAAAAGGAGATAATATTACTGTTTCTTTTGTTGTCACAAATACGGGTAAACTTGCTGGCGACGAAGTAGCTCAATTGTACCTAAGGGATCAAATCGCTTCTGTGGCTAGACCCGTTCAAGCATTAAAAGGATTTGAGAGAATTCATTTAGCAGCAGGTGCATCAAAAACCATAAAGCTTACACTTAACCCAGAAGACTTTGAAATGCTAAACGAAAAAATGGAGACGGTAATTGAGCCCGGAGATTTTACCATCATGATTGGAAGTTCCTCACGTGATATTCGACTTAAAAAACAGTGACGCTACAATAATATTAACTGTTCCAAATACGCCAAGACTGTTCGGCTTGTTCAACAAACATTTGTTGGCCATTTTGAATAGTAGCACCCATTTGTTTGCCCTTAGATAAAAATGTGGACAATGCTGGATTGTAGGTTAAGTCAAACAAATGATGCGCAGGCGTTAATAATGCATAAGGAATGTCCGGACAGGCTTCGATATTTGGGAACATACCAAGCGGTGTGGTATTGATGATGAGCGTATACGCTGCCATAACAGAGGCGTCCAAATGTTCATACGCAAACTGTTCACTATTAGCTGTGCGCGAAACATACTTAAAATCAATCCCTAGTTTTTGAAGCACATACACAATGGCAAGTGCAGCGCCACCTGTTCCTAGCACCAACGCTCGATGATGGGTAGGTTTTAAAAAAGGAACCAATGAATTTTCGAATCCAATAACATCGGTATTGTATCCAATTAATTTTCCATCTTCAATTTTAACACAATTGCAGGCCCCCACTTCTTCAACAGCCTTAGACCGCTCTGTTAAAAAAAGAAGTACTTCTTTTTTATATGGAATGGTAATGTTAAACCCACACAAATCAGGGTGGGATTTTAAAATATCATGCAAATCAATAATAGAAGGAATTGAAAATCTTTCGTACACACAATCTTCAATTCCTTCTTCAATAAACTTATTGGTAAAATATTGCTGAGACAATGAATGCGTTAAAGGATAACCAATGAGTCCATAACGTTTCATAACTCGATTACTTATTTAAGTACAATTCAAAAGTATCACCTCTAAGTCCAATGCGCATGGCTTCTAAGGCAATGATCTCATGAGGTGGAATATTACCGAGGTTAACATTGCAACCGATTAATTCAAGGAAATACAATTGTTGTGCCTTTTGAGGTGCTTCCCAGATTATTTTTTCGGCAGGAATTTGAGTTAAAATTTCTTGAACAAGTCCTTCGCGCACTTCTCCGCTGCCTCTGTAAATACCCACATTGCCTGCCTCACGGGCCTCTGCAATCACATAGGTTGCGCCAGCTTCAAGTTCTGCTTTCATGAGCTCAATCCATTTGTAAGGAGGAATAATATGAGCAGCATCTTTACTTCCTACTTCACTATAAATTGTAAAGTGCTTGGCTAACTTTTCAATTAAACCACATTTTTCGGTGTGCGGTATACTGATAGATCCATCACTCACTTCCATATACGTGATGCCATAATCTTTGCAAACACTTATATAATCATCTAACTGACCTCGTACTAAAAAAGCTTCAAACAAAGTGCCACCAAAATAAAGAGGAATATTATAAGATTGATAAGCTTCTATTTTTTGCTTGAGATTTGGCGTAACAAATGAGGTTCCAAATCCTAATTTAATAACATCAGCATGTGGGCCTCCTACACTCATAAAATTATGCACTTCATTAATACTTAAACCCTTATCCATGATCATGGTTAAACCCGAAGTTCTTGGCTGCGCGGTGCGTACTGGAATCTGTGATAAATTAAAATTCATAGTTCTAATTTTAACTGAAATGCAAAAATAAGTTAAACAAATGACTTTTTAAGGCCGATTATAGTAGGCGTGTGGTGATAGTTCTATATTTTTCGTCGACGTTTAAACCGAGCTATAACATCCACTACTTGGGCATTTTGAAGAATGGAAGGCCTAATATCTATAAATTTCTTCAATAGCTTGGGCGCAGCTACCATGGCTTCCTCTAATAAGATCAACCCATCTTTTGATTTACCAATAATAAATAAAATGGCACTGTGGTAGAATAAAAATACGGGCTTATGATCGGTAGCGACAAATGCATTTTTACTTTGCAGAAGTGCTTCATCGAAATATTCTGCAGTTAGCAGACATTGAATCAACGCCTCCCAGCCCGAAACATTTTTAGGTTTATGTTTTACAACAACACCAAAGTAATGCACGGCTTCTTTAAATTGGCCAAGATTTGCTTTGCACTCACCCATGGCCAAATTATACTCGGTAATAGCACGGTGCATACGCATTGCATTTTCAAGTTGTTTAACAGCAGGCTGCCACTGCTTCTCCAACATATAAGTTACTGCAATTTTGTAATAGAGTTTGCTATCGTCGGGATTTAAATGGACTGCTTTTTTATAATAAAATCTAGCCTGCGCGATCTTCCCCAATTTATGATAACAATGACCAATAGCTTCGTAAATAACATCTTCAGGCCTCGTTAGTGCAACCACTTTTTCTAGTACTTCAACCGCTTCTTTGTACTTACGTAAACGTAAATACGCATCACCCATGTTCCGGTAGGCATAATCGAATTTATCATCTATAGCAACTGCATATTGATAAGCATCAATTGATTTTTCGTACAACTTTAATCCCTGATAAGCTGCAGCCAAATTAAACCAAGCTAGCTCGCTGTAAGGCAGTTGATCAATTATTTTTTGATGCAGCTTGATACTCTCTTCGTTACGTCCTGTATAGTCAGTCCAAAAACAAATTTTATACAACGCTTCCTCATTAGCGGGCTCTTGTTCTAAAATAAGCACTAAACAATCAAAAACTTTTTCGAAAGATTCATAATCATCGTAAACATCGGCTAACTCAAAAAGAAGATCGACTTTTTCATCCCCTTCAAATTTTTGTATTGCTGCTTCCAAAAGCGCAGCAGCTTTTTCTGGTTGATCGAGTGCCAAATAAGCATCCGTTTTCAAAATATACAAATCAATATCTGAGTTGTCATAGAGTTCTGATGTTTCCAGAATATCAATGGCCTCCAGATATCTTTTATCGACAATGAGTAAGTCTGCCTTTTTAACCATGAGTGCTGAGGCATAGGGGAATTGAGATAGACCAATTTCGACAGCTTCCAGCGCCTCTTTTACATTGTCTTTTTCGTCGAAATAGTCAATAATGCGTAAAAAAGCATCCTCCTCCAGGAATCGGTGTTGGCGACCAAGCTTGAGATTTCGGTACTGCTGAAGTAGCTCTTTGAGGGATTCCCGGTCTTCTTGGTATCTATTTTGGCTCATTTTTGGAAGGAATTAACCTAAAATAGAGCAAAAATCAAGTTTTTCCAACATTCTAGGCAACAATTTATGAACATATCTGTTCTATTAATGATTTGGTAATTGTGAAACAATTAAGATTCTATATCTTTGCAATAATGAACCGCAGTAAAATCATATTTCGACTAACCTTAGCTGTCACTCTTTTTATAGGGGTACAATTAAGCCATGCTGCGTTTACATTAAGTGGTATCTCTACCGAAAAGAGAGGTAAACAATCAAAATTTACCCTCAAAAATTTAAACTTACTTAATTCTAAAAGCTTATCCTATAGCTCCCTTA
This sequence comes from Sediminibacterium sp., assembly GCA_040374915.1. Lineage (GTDB taxonomy): Bacteria > Bacteroidota > Bacteroidia > Chitinophagales > Chitinophagaceae > Sediminibacterium. The sequence continues at coordinate 13,348 of JBEITL010000002.1, forward strand.
AGTCTACAATGCAATACAAAAGCATTCAAACTTTAGGTCTATCAAAAGGGAGTAACAATGCAGAAATGAACTCTATGCTTCGTTTTGATAACGGAAATAGTTCTTTTGTATTTCCTTATAAGTTTAAGGTAAAAGTGCCTAAGTTTAAAACACCTAGTCCAGCTTCCAATTAATTCATTGGCGGGGCTTTATCTTCATTTTCATCTTCCTTTTTGTCTACATTTTTATCTTCATTGATATAAACTCGTTGACTCGTTTATTCAATTTCAATGATTCGATAACCTTTTGTGGGTAAATCAAACTTTGATGCGGATACAGGATTGTAAAAATTAATTTGCGTGGCTCTAAATGCAGTTTTTATTCCAGCTGCGTCTATCATTTCATACCCTAGTACAAAACCAGGAATATCTTTAAACATATATTCATACTCTCTTACAGAAGGTATAATTGCAGCAGTAAAATAAACGATTACAAGGGCGCCATCTTTTAATTTCAGTACTGCTTTTTTACATGAATAATCTAAAATGGTAGTAGAATCGCCAGTAATTTGAATTTGAATACTATCAAGCGCCGCGTTGAGGCTACGCCACTGTTTAGTATTTAAAGGCGTCATGTATTTGTCTTCTCCAAAAGAACGTAGTACTGAAGCAGTAGACGTTGTCTTATTATATATTGTCGATTGAGTATAGCTTGGCGCAACAAGATCAATGCGTGCATTGTTGCTTTTTATATAAACTGTTTTAGTTGCTTTCTCACGCAAACTTGTACCAGCGGCGTCTTGTGATTCCACTTTATATACCACCGTACACTCTGCCACAATACGCTGCTGTGCGGCGACCATATGACAAGTCAAGAAAAAAAATAATATTGATATATATACTTTCAAATAATGCGCGTTTAAAAAAAGCCCTACTCATTACAGCAGGGCTTTTGATTTATTTTTTCTTAGGCGTTTTATCTTTTAAGTCTTGTAACTTTTTTTGACTCTGCTGCATTTGTTCAAAACGTGTTTGCCATTTACTTTTTGCTTTTGGCGTTTTTCGCTTTTCATCCATCTGTGCTAAAATCTTATCATGGTTTATGATATAATTTTGTATCACAAATTGTAGTCCAAGGGTAACAATATTTGACACGGTATAGTACCATGTTAATGCCGATGGTAATCTATTAAAAATAAACAATAGCATGAACGGAAAGATATAAGGCATATACTTGAGCGCCGGATTGTCCTGCGTAGGCGTCATACTCATGTTATAAATAGAAATTAAAAAGCTCGTTAAAACCGCAGTAATGGTAAACAAACTGATATGATCTCCAAAGCCTAATGGAATACTAAATGGAAGCGTTGCTATAACGTCATAGCTTGACAAATCTTTACTCCACAAAAAGGCTTGTCCACGAAGCGCAATATGGGAATTAAAGAAACTATAGAGGGCAAAGAAAATAGGAATTTGCAGAAGCGCTGGGATACAACCACCTAGTGGATTTACACCGGCTTCTCTAAACAATTTCATTTGTTCCATCGCAAAACCTTGTTGATCATCACCAAATTTTTTCTTGATGGTGTCAAGCTCCGGCTTTAACACTTTCATTTTAGCGCCACTTAAGTAGCTACTATAGGTTAAAGGAGAAGTAACGAGTCTGATAAATAAAGTAAGTAGCAATACGACCCAACCATAATTTGAAACAAAGCCAGCAAAGAAATCAAACACTGGCATAATTATGTACTTGTTAATAGGACGTACAAACGAATACATGTCTCTACCCAAATTAACAATACGCTCCATTTCTGGGGCTTGCTTTTTAAGTATTTCAAAATCGGAAGGACCTGCAAATAATTGAAGTGCCACTTTACTGTTTGCAGCCTGAGGCAGTTTGATTTGTAAATTGGTTTCTGTTTTAGCAAGCTTACTTGAACTATCTGTATAGCGGGACCAGTTTACAGCACCCGAATTAAAATTATTTTTTGCAATAAGGGTGGTATTAAAAAACTGCTGCACCACACTCACCCACTGTACTGGCTTTTCAAAAGTTTTTTCGTTATTCGCTGATATATAATCGAACTCGTTTCCTTCAGAAAAACAAATATTAGACATCTGTCTTTCATATTCGGCCGTTCTTTCAAGCTGATTGGTTTCAGACAGCCATTTGAAATTAAGCACACCAGCCGTTAATAATTGACTGGCACCTACTAGTTCAATATCCCAATCTAGCGCATATGAATTTGGATGCAGCGTATAGGTATGTATAATGGAAGTACCAGTAGCCGATGCAATAATAAATTTGATAGAAGAAGATCCGTCTGATGATTTAGTGATCGTTGACGGCGTGAAATATAAATCAGAAGTGAATGCTGTTTTGTTATCTGCAGTGTTTACCGCATAACCCATTTGATTTTGTTGAACAAGCTTAACAGCAGCGGTATCAGAAATTGTATATTTCTTTAAACTCACGCTTTTAACCTGACCTCCCTTATTGGTTAATACAACACTGATTAATTCATTCTCAATAGTTACCGTTGTGTCTTTACCAAGTGCGGCCTGAGCAAAATTTCCTGCAGTAGCAATTTTAGCAATGGAATCTCTTTGTAAAGAATCAATTTTAGCTGCTACAACATCTTGTGGCTTAACAAGTTTTGCTTGCACTTTAGCAATAGAATCTTCTTGTTGTTTTTTGAAGGCAACGAGAGCAGTTTGCTGCTGATTGGTATACCAGAAATAGGAAAAAAACAAGATACCTAACAAAACAAATCCTATGAGCGAATTCTTATCAGACTTCATACGTGTATTTATTGAAGGTCAAAGGTACTAGTTGAAACCTAGAATCATTGCCCCGACTATTAAAAATTAAGGTTAATTAACCGCTTTTGAGGCCTGATAGCGCTTTGCAGCTGCCAAAAAGCTAACAAATAGTGGCGCAGGTACTTCAGCAGTACTCTTCAGCTCTGGGTGATACTGCACACCAATAAAGAATGGATGGTTAGGAAGTTCTACGATCTCCACTAAACCAGTTTCGGGATTTTTACCACTTGCAACAAGTCCGGCTTTGATAAATGCATCAAAATAATCATTGTTAAATTCATAACGGTGACGGTGGCGCTCTGTGATAGAAGTTGTGCCGTATATTTTATGTGCCAGCGTTCCAGGTGTAATATCACATGGATAAGCACCTAATCGCATAGTCCCTCCCATCATTTTAATTTTCTTTTGCTCTTCCATCATATTTATAACTGGATTAGAAGTGGTTGCATTCATTTCGGTAGAATGCGCATCCGCTAAACCAAGTACATTTCGTGCATATTCGATTACCGACATTTGCATACCTAAACAAATACCAAAAAATGGTAAATTATTTTCTCTTGCATACTGCACGGCATGAATTTTGCCTTCGATACCTCTGTTGCCAAAACCAGGCGCAACCAATAAACCATCAAGACCTTCTAATTTTTCAGCAACATTTTCTTGGGTTAAATGCTCACTATGTACGTTCACTACTTTTACTTTAACCTCATTAGGCGCACCTGCATGAATAAAGCTCTCTAAAATAGATTTATAGGCATCTTGTAGTTCAATATATTTTCCAATCAAACCAATACGTACTTCTGATTTCGGATTTTTAAGTTTTTGTAAAAAGTCATTCCACTTATCTAAATTAGGCGCTCCATATCCGTTGATATTTAATTTCTTTAAGCAAATCAAATCAAGTTTTTCACGAAGCATTAAAAGTGGCACTTCATAAATAGTAGAAGCGTCCATCGCTTCTATAACAGACCCTTGTTTTACGTTACAGAATAAAGCAATTTTTTTCTTTATTTCATCATTCAAAGGCTGTTCTGTTCTGCAAACAATAATATCCGGATGAACCCCTGTTTCACTCAGCATTTTTACACTGTGTTGCGTAGGCTTTGTTTTTAATTCTTTGGCAGCACTCAAATAAGGAATGAGTGTTAAATGCACCACCATTACATCTTCTTCAGGAAGCTCCCATTGCAATTGACGAACGGCTTCTATAAAAGGTAAACTTTCAATGTCACCAACCGTACCACCAATTTCAGTTAAAATAATATCATACTTACCAGTTTCACCAATCAGTTTCATGCGGTGTTTGATTTCATCGGTAATATGTGGTACTACTTGTACTGTTTTACCTAAAAAATCTCCAGCTCTTTCTTTGTTAATAACGGTTTGATAAATACGGCCTGTTGTTACGTTATTAGCCTGTGTGGTATGGATATTTAAAAAACGTTCGTAGTGACCTAAATCCAAATCTGTTTCTGCGCCATCTTCGGTAACATAACACTCTCCATGCTCGTAGGGATTTAATGTACCCGGATCCACGTTGATGTATGGATCAAACTTTTGAATGGTTACTGTGAGTCCTCTAGACTGCAATAATTTTGCGAGCGATGCTGCAATAATTCCTTTTCCTAAGCTACTTGTAACGCCGCCCGTAACAAAAATGTACTTTGCCATAAATTAAATTCATCTAGTTATAAAAATAAAATGCACCCAATAGCAAGGCTATTGTGCAGTCCATTTTTACATGGTTAAAATTTTTTGACCTGATTTAAAAGGGAAATTTCTTAGAGGTCATACAAACCTACATTAAATTAAAAGACCCGCAAAGTGTTTGCAGGTTCAATCAAAAAAATAGTTATAAATGTGAATAAACAGGTTAATAAATAAGCCCTTTTTGAAGGTAATGGACCACATAATCTTTCACACCTTCCTCTAAACTAGTAAAAGCCCCTGGATAACCTGCCGCCTTTAGCTTTTCCATGTTCGCTTCCGTAAAATATTGATAGGTATCCCTGATATCGATTGGCATATCAATAAATTCGATATTGGGATCCAAGCCAAGTCCAGCAAAAGTAGATCGAACTAAATCGGTAAAGCTACGGGCCTCCCCTGTTCCTAAATTATATAGCCCATTATGTAGCGGCTGCCATTTTTTATCCAGCATTGTTTCCAACATCCATCCAATAACATGTACGACGTCTTTAACGTATATAAAATCACGGAGCTGTTCACCATCATTGTAATCCGGTTTATGACTCTTAAATAGCTTTACTTTTCCGGTTTCTTTTATTTGATTAAAGGCATGAAAAATAACACTTGCCATTCGGCCCTTGTGGTATTCGCCGGGACCGTATACGTTAAAGAATTTTAATCCAGTCCAATTTACTGGCCCTTCTGTTTGCGCAAGAACCCATTTATCAAATTCATTTTTACTTACTCCGTAAGGGTTCAATGGCTTAAGCGCTGCAACACTGTCGTGCGCGTCGTTGTAGCCGTTTTCACCAGCACCATAGGTTGCTGCCGAAGACGCATACATGAGTGGAATATTTTTTGCTGTACAGTACTGCCAAATTTGTTTTGAATACTCGAGATTGAGCGCTTCATGCACTGCATAATCAAACTCTGTGGTATCTGTTCTTGCTCCTAAATGAATGCAAGCATCAATTTTAGTTGCTGTTCTTGAAAGCCACTCAAACAAAGAAGAGCGTTCTACAATATGATCGTAAATTTTTCCTTCCCAGTTTTTTCTTTTTGCTTCTACACCAAAATCGTCTACTAAAATTAAATGGTGATACCCTTGCGCATTTAAATAACCCGCCATACACGATCCAATAAATCCTGCAGCACCTGTAACGATTATTGTTGAAGGATTTGTTGTCATTGCGCTTACTCTACAATTAATTTATTTGATCAAATTTTCGATTGCAGTATCGTATTTGTTTTTCCAATCCTGAATAGAACCCCAGTTTTCTGCACCTACATTTACCGCACCACTTGTTACCTTTCCTAGAACAGAAACAGCCACACCCGCCGCTGCCGCGGCTTGTTCAACTGCAGCTACCTGTTCAGCCCCACAACTCACCACCACGCGGCTTTGCGCCTCACCAAACCAGTAAGCATCGGTTCTAAAACCTGCAGGCGCAGCGCCTACCTCAAAACCTAAATGACTGGTAAATCCAGATTCTAAAAGCGTGATGGCAAGGCCACCTTCACTGATATCGTGTGCACTTACAATAGATTTGTTTTTGATTAATGATGCTACTAATTGTTGTACGTTATATTCATTATCTAAATCAAAATGTGGCGCTGGCGAATACTCTACTTTTTTTAATTTGTGTAAATACTCCGATGAGCCAATATCATTTTGTTGTGCACCAATTAATACAATGACGTCTCCTTCTTTTTTAAAGTTAAGGGTCATGGTCGCAGACATATCATCTACAATGCCTACCATACCAATGGTTGGTGTAGGATATACAGGACCTTCCGGACTTTGATTGTAAAAACTTACATTACCACCTGTAACCGGTGTATTAAATTTTCGACAAGCATCACCCATGCCGGTTACTGCTTTTACAAATTGATAATACACTTCTGGATCGTAGGGGTTACCAAAGTTTAAACAGTTGGTTACACCAATAGGCTCACCACCACTACACACAATATTTCGCGCTGCTTCTGCTACGGCAATCATACCACCTTTGTAAGGATCTGCAAAAACATATTTACTATTACAATCCACGGTCATAGCAAGGCCTTTACCCGTTCCTTTTGCAAGTACAATGGATGCATCACTTGGCGCATTGGTAGATGCATTTGCTGCACCCACCATACTATCATACTGTGTATAGATCCAGCGTTTTGAAGCAATGTTTGGAAGCGTTGCAAGTGCTTCTGCAGTTTGCTGTACACTTGTAACGTCAGCGATACTATTTATATCAAACGCTTCAATTTTTGAAAAATAAGCAGGCGCTGTATAGTCTCTAGTATACTGCGGCGCACCACCACCCAACACCAGTTCATGTGCAGGTAAAGATGCTTCGTGTACGCCATTCATATAAAAGTTTAACATGCTGTCGCCTGTAACTTCTCCAATATTACTTGCAGATAAATCCCACTTCTCAAATATTTCTAAAACAGATGCTTCTTTTCCTTTTTCTACAACAATTAACATGCGCTCTTGGCTTTCACTTAAAAGTAATTCCCAAGCTTTCATATTTTTTTGACGCGTAGGTACTTTTTCTAAATCAATGCGCATACCAACGCCACCTTTAGCACTCATCTCTGCCGTAGAACAAATAATGCCTGCAGCACCCATGTCTTGCATACCCACAATAGCACCGGTATGAATGAGTTCTAGACAAGCTTCTAGTAATTTTTTCTCTTGGAATGGATCCCCTACTTGCACAGCTGGCAATTCTTCTACGCTATCAGCAGTAATATCTGCAGATGCAAAACTTGCACCACCAATACCATCTTTACCCGTTGCACTTCCTACAAAAAATACTGGATTACCAATACCTTCGGCAGTTGCAGAAATCATATCACCTGCTTTCATAATCCCAACACTCATGGCATTCACAAGCGGATTGGTATGATAGCAATCTTCAAAATAAACTTCACCCCCTACAGTAGGAACACCAAAACAATTACCGTAATGTCCAATACCATGCACCACACCTTTTAACAAGCGCTGTGTTTTTGTATCTTGTAAATTTCCAAAACGCAAACTATTAAGAGACGCAATAGGACGTGCACCCATGGTAAAAATATCACGCTGAATACCACCTACGCCTGTAGCTGCACCCTGAAAAGGTTCTAATGCACTTGGGTGGTTATGACTTTCAATTTTAAATACCACACCAAAGCCGCCGCCCATGTCCATTAAGCCGGCATTTTCTTCA
>JBEITL010000109.1:0-5224 GCA_040374915.1 Sediminibacterium sp.
ACAAACAACCCCTGGCATTGCCAAAGCTTCATTACCAAAGCCTTCTAGCCCATTTATTAAAGTAGGAACCACGTTCGATAAATCACGTATTTTATCGCCATAAGCAGCAAACACCACTTTACTACCACTATTAATGCCCGTACCGGAATAATCGAGGGTATCCATAGTGGTGTTGGTATAAAAATGAACATCACGAGCAAGGTTGATACGCTCTAGTAAATATGTCATAAACGATTGCGTGTCTTGCGCATCGATATGCTCACTATCCGATCCAGTAATAAATAAAAACTTGGCTAAACTTAATTGTCCCGTTCCTAAAATATGATTGGCAATGGTGAGTAGTTCGGCAGGTTGTTTGGTGGGTGTATATGGTGTGTAACGCTCACTTCCCACGGCTAATAATAATGGATGTACCCCTGCCGCATCTACTGCATGCACTGATTTTAATCCAGGTATTTCTTGCGGTATTGCATCACCAGTTATTTCATGAATGAGCTGACCAAAACTTGTATCTTCTTGAGGTGGACGACCTACCACCGTAAAAGCCCAAATGGCATCTTTTTTAGCATATACTTTATGAACACGCATCAGCGGAAATGGATGCTGCAAACTATAATAACCTAGGTGATCTCCAAAAGGCCCTTCAGGTTTATTTTCGTTAGGATATATTTCTCCAGTTATTACAAAATCAGCATCGGTACTTAAACAAAAACCGTCTTCGTAGGTATATCTAAATCTTCGAGAACCCAATAGTCCAGCAAAAGTCATTTCGCTAATACCTTCTGGTAGCGGCATAACAGCAGCTACACTATGCGATGGTGGGCCACCAATAAAACAACTTACTTTTAAAGGTTGCCCTTTTTTATTGGCCTTGGTTTGATGAACACCAATACCTCTATGTAATTGATAATGGAGTCCAATTTCTTTATCAAGTTCATATTCATTCCCAGTAAGCTGAATACGATACATGCCTAAGTTGGCATTAAATATACCTGGCTTATCAATATCCTCGGTGTATACCTGAGGCAATGTTACAAAAGCGCCACCATCGTTTTTCCAATGTTTAATAAGGGGTAAATCAGCAATTTTGATTTCTTGGTATTTAACCGGTTTATGAATTGGATTTTTTAGAGGAAGTGCTTTAATAGCTGCAAGTCCTGCCGTAAAATTATCGAGTGGATGCTTGAGCGCATCGAGTGGATTGCTTCTTAATTGAATGAGTTTTTTTACGGCATCTAAACTATGCCTGAAAATATATTTACTACGCTCGAGGGTTCCAAAAAGGTTAGAAACAGCTCTAAATTTTGACCCTTTTACATTTTCATATAAAATAGCCGGCCCTCCCATTTCATACACACGAAGATGAATGGCTGCCATTTCTAAATTTGGATCCACTTCTTCTTTGATGCGTACTAAATGACCTGCTTTTTCTAAATCTAATAAACAGGCTTCTAAGGATGGGTAAGACATACTACTCTAACAATTTTGTATCGATATAGTTCGTAATAATTGCCTGCAAATTAATACATAAGGAGTCAAGATTTTAGTATTTTTACAATATGACCCATTTAAGTGTAAACATCAACAAAATTGCCACTTTGCGCAATGCAAGAGGCGGCAATAACCCAGATGTCATTAAAGTAGCTCTTGACTGCGAAAAATTTGGCGCAGATGGTATTACGGTGCATCCCAGACCCGATGAGCGTCATATCACATATAAAGACGTCCAGGATTTGAAAAAAGTATTGACCACCGAGTTTAATATTGAGGGTAATCCTACCGAAGAAAAATTTGTTAGACTCGTTTTAGAAACGAAACCACATCAAGTAACACTCGTTCCAGATGCCCAGGGGCAGCTCACGAGTGACCATGGTTGGGATACCGTTAAACACCAAAACTATTTAATTAAAACCATTGCCCTTTTTAAAAGTGCTGGTATTCGGGTTTCAATATTTGTAGACCCTATTACTCCTATGGTTGAGGCTGCTGCCACAACCGGAACCGACCGTATCGAACTTTACACCGAGTCTTATGCCAAGGCATATACAAATGGACTGCAAGAAACAGCGGTAACCCCTTTTAAAGAGGCCGCTATACTAGCGCATCAACTAGGATTAGGTATTAATGCGGGTCACGATTTAGACTTACAAAACCTTGCTTTCTTTAAAAAATCAATCCCTCATTTAGATGAGGTAAGTATTGGGCATGCACTTGTCTGCGATTCCTTATATTTAGGATTACATAACACCATTCAACTTTACAAAAGACAACTTCAATAATAGCCACTATGAAAAAAATAATGCTTGCAATCTTTGTGTTACTCAGCACCACTAGTTTTGCACAAAAAATAAAACCTGTGTTACCGGTTCCAACCAAAGAACATTTAGTGTGGCACGAAAAAGAATTTTATTTGTTCATTCATTTTGGGCCTAACACTTTTACCGATAAAGAATGGGGTGATGGCAAAGAAGATCCAACCGTGTTTGCACCTACCCAGCTTGATTGTAATCAGTGGGTGCGTGTTGCCAAACTTGCAGGTGCAAAAGGAATCATATTAACAGCTAAACACCATGATGGCTTTAGTTTGTGGCCATCTAAATACAGCACACATACCGTAAGAGAAAGCAAGTGGCTAGAAGGTAAAGGAGACGTGGTTCGCATGCTTTCAGATGCTTGTAAAAAAGGCGGCATCGAAATGGGTGTTTATATTTCTCCATGGGATAGAAACCATCCCGATTATGGCACGCCAAAATACAATGATATTTACATTGCTACCATGAAGGAATTATTAACTGGCTATGGTAAATTTTTTGAACTATGGTGGGATGGCGCCAATGGTGAAGGCCCTAATGGCAAAAAGCAAGAATACACATTTAGACGTTTTGAAGATTCGGCATTTAAATATCAACCGCAGCTAATGATATTTAGTGACATTGGGCCAAGTATTAGATGGTGCGGAAATGAGCGCGGCATTATTGGTAATACCAATTGGAATTTATTAGATACTGCTGGTTTTTATAGAGGTCATGGTGGTCCACCAGAAGATACCCTTAATCAAGGAAATGTAAATGGTAAATTATGGATTCCTGCAGAAGCAGACGTTTCTATAAGACCAGGATGGTTTTACCATCCAAAAGAAGACAACAAAGTTAAATCGGCAACTACCCTATTTAATTTGTTTTTAAAATCGGTGGGCAATGGAGGTAACTTACTATTAAACGTACCTCCCGATAGACGCGGACTATTTCATGAAGCAGACTCTGCATCTCTAGTTGGCTTTGCTGCACTTCGAGAAAAAGCATTTAAAACCAATTTATTTGCAGGACTTAAGCCGGTTGTTAAAACAACTGCTGGACTACCAACGCTTACGTATACGTTTAGCAAGCCAACCAAATTAAACGCAGTGGTGTTGCAAGAATTAATTGAACATGGTCAGCGCGTAAAAAGTTTTACGATTGAAGCCAAAGAAGAATCAGCTTTAGGAAAGACCAATACTTATTTCAAAATATTTGATGGTACTACTATAGGTCGTAAAAAGATTGCCACCTTTGAGCCTATTACAACTACGTCCATTAAAATAACTATTACAGATGCCAAAGCGGAGGTATTGCTTAAACCAAGCGCTGCACACGATTTTGGCTTTGAGGTAAAAAATTAAGTAATTTTGCACCATAAACAGTAAATATGAGTACCGTTCAACCAATCGTTGGAATAATCATGGGAAGCGACAGTGATTTAACAATCATGCAAGATGCTGCCAATATTTTAAAGCAGTTTAATATCCCATTTGAATTAACTGTAGTATCTGCACACCGCACACCCATTCGTATGGTTGAGTATGCAACTACAGCAAAACAAAGAGGCTTACAAGTTATTATTGCAGGTGCTGGTGGTGCGGCTCATTTACCAGGCATGGTAGCTTCCATTACAACCCTTCCTGTTATATTGGCGTTCCCATTAAATCATCTAATTCAATTGATGGATGGGATTCGGTACTATCCATTTTGCAAATGCCTAGCGGTGTTCCAGTAGCAACTGTTGCACTTAATGGCGCAAAAAATGCAGGCATACTTGCTGCTCAAATAGTTGGGGCATCAAACGATACCGTATCAAATACAATTGCTACTTACAAAAACAATTTAACTAACGAGGTAACTGAAAAAGTAAACAAATTAAAATCAGATTGGAACAATAGCTTTGATATATAATCAAAAGCGATTATCATCTAGATACTAATCGTTCAGATATAAAAGGGTAAATCCTTTACTAAAATCGTCAGAATTTTCTACTATGGCACTCACAAAATGGGTGCCATAAATTTTATACCAATCAGCTATATTTTCGGTACGCTCTTGGAGGCTGCCACCCGGAAACAACTGCTCCATAATTTTTGTTATTTGCTGTTGTTCTGCTTCATACTTTCGTTTTTCGGCACGAAGCATTTTCTTTTGTACCTGTAATAACTTTTGTGCTTGCTTGTGAGATAATGCTTCAATATGATCTACCAAACTAGCATCAATAGCAGCTGCCTGTTCTTTTATAAGTGTATACTGCGCTTCAATGGCAGCCATTTGTGTATTAATTTGTAAATGATGTACCGAATTGGCTTTTACAAAACTATCTATAATTACTTGCGGGCGTCCTTTAAATAAATTAACGGTATTAATATGCATCTTTTGTAACTGCAGCGCTTGTTTGGCTGGCACAAGTAAAAATGAATTACGTAATAATAATACCGGGAAAGGAACAGCAGCATCTGCAAAAACTTGTTTAAGTTCTAACCAATAGGCAAGTTCTCCTCCACCTCCAATAAATGCAATATTGGGTAAAATTGTTTCCTGAAAAACGCCCCTTAAAATTACATTGGGGCTATAATTTGCTGGATTATTTTGTACGTCTGCTAAAATTTGATCTTTGGTAAAGCTCAGCCCTAGCGCTGTTACTTCATAGCCTGCATCTGTTTGAACAATGCGCTCTCTTTTATTGCCTTGTAAATAAAATAAATTAATAGCTCTACCAGAAGCCTGTACTTTATAATGAACGCTTAAATTTTTAATGGTTTGCTGAACGGCATTATTAGAAAAACCAGTGGTTAATTCTTTTTCTATTACACTTGTAAATAGTGATTTTAATTCTGGGGAATCTGGCTGCACAACTACTAGACCATAATCACCAAATAAATGATGTACAATTTCAAGTGTTGCCTGTGCAATTGTTTTACCTA
>JBEITL010000021.1:0-10180 GCA_040374915.1 Sediminibacterium sp.
TACCGCCACTGCCTTTACCGCAAGCAGCACTTACTAATATCACAAACAAAGAAAATACGATAAGTCTAAAAGAAAGTTGTTTTAACACGTTTCTGTTATTTATGGGTATCATTAAATATTATCCAAATATCATTAAAATTTACCGAGTTTGTATTTTTTACACATTGTTTTTATACCTGATTTATAATGAGTCATTTATGCGTTATCAAAGGCCTTTTATGTTGTAAGGCGCCCTATGCGGACGGTTTAACAGCTTATTGGCTTCATCATCATTGATAAAAGTTTCATCGGTGGCGTTCCAGTAGAGTTTTCGCTTGGTTTTCATGGCAATAGAATGAACAATACAGGTAGAACATGACCGGTGGCCTACTTCTACAGGCGCTATTGGCTGCTTTCTAGACTTTACACAGTCCAGCCAATTGCCATGGTGTTCGTCACTTCTGTATAGGTTAACCTCATTTTCGCCAATCACAGATGTTATAATACTGTCATTACTAGCTGTTAATGCCTTTTGCCCAGACGCCGCAACAGGGTCACTGGCACTTGCTTTATAAGCTCCCCTGGTTACAAAAATCCATCCTTCGGTACCAATATATTTAATGCCATTAGGGAGCTCCGTACTAATGGTCATTTTTACGCCATTATCATATAAACCGTAGGTAGTAAAATCACCCATCACATCCCATAGCCCCGATGTTGGATAAACAGCCGTGCCCCATACTTCTTTGGGTCCGGTGTATTCTGTGTTCATGGCCCAATGTGCACAATCGATATGGTGTGCACCCCAATTGGTTATCATGCCGGCGCAATAATTTTCGCCACGCATCCAACCCGGTCTGCTATAATCGTTTTGTGGGTGCACCCTTTTTTCGGTGTAGTATACATAAGGTGTTGGTCCTAACCAAGCATCGTAATTTAATGTACTAGGAATAGGCATTTCAGGTTCTACATCACCACTTGGATCTTTGGGTAAACCAATAAGTACTTCTTTTAATTTTCCAATGCGTCCATTTCTTACGAGTTCGGCGGCGTATCTAAATTGTGTACTTGATCTTTGTTGACTACCAATTTGTAAAATACAACCTTGCTTGTGCACGGCATTACTTAATGCGCGACCCTCTTGAATGGTAAGCGCAGTAGGCTTTTGGAGGTATATGTCTTTACGCGCTTCAGCAGCTAAAACACCAAGGTAGGCATGTGAATGATCGGGCGTGCTAATAAGTACCGCATCAATATCTTTATTGTTTAAGAGCTCTTGTGCAGCCGAATACATTTTTACACCATCATAAGGCTTGCCATATTTTTTAGTGTAATAATCATTTACAAACTCTTTTCCTTCTTTTAATCTTTTACTATCTACATCACATACTGCAATGATATTTGCATGGTTGTATTTGAGGGTTTCAAACATATCATGTTCTCTAGAAATACGCCCAAGACCAATAGCACCAATATTAATTCTATTGCTAGGTGCGTTAGGCCCAAAAACTGCAGCGGGCACAATGGTTGGAAAGCCAACAGTAGCAAGGGTTGCACCGATGGCTCCTTTCACAGAAGTTTTCATAAAATCTCTTCTGTTTGGTTTTTTATTTTCAGGCATAGCAATTATTTTTTTTAAGGTAATAATTTATTTGATAGAGATACTTTTTTATTTGAAAAATATTTGATTGAATTGAATTACTTTTAAGGATAAGACCCTGCATTTATGAATCGTCGTTTGTATCTATTATTTGCATTATGGACTGTTTGTTGTGCACCATTAATTGCGCAAAAACCAGCCAAGCAAACCCTTCCCAATGTTATCTATATCTATTTAGATGATATGGGTTATGGCGAGTTAGGTGCTTATGGACAACAAAAAATAAAAACACCCAACCTCGATAAAATGGCGGCCGAGGGCATGCGTTTTACAAGGCATTATTCTTCGGCACCGGTTTGCGCACCTGCGCGCGCCTGTTTAATGACTGGGAAACACACGGGTCATTCATACATTAGAGGCAATTATGAATTAGGTGGTTTTGAAGACAGTACAGAGGGCGGCCAAATGCCATTACCTGAAAATACGTTTACCATTGCCAAACTCATGCAGGGAGCGGGTTACACAACAGGCGCTATTGGCAAGTGGGGACTGGGTATGCACGACAATACGGGTAACCCAAACGAGCAGGGCTTCGATTATTTTTATGGGTATTACTGTCAAAAGCAAGCGCATAATTTTTACCCAACGCATTTATGGGAAAATGGTAAATGGGATAGTTTGCGTAATCCATTTATATACGTGCATCAAAAATTACCAGAGGGCACTACCGCCGATTCTGCATTTGATAAATTTATAGGAACCGATTATGCCATTACTAAAATGGCCCAAAAAACAAAAGCATTTATTTATAAAAATAAAAACAACCCATTTTTTTTATACCTGCCCTACACGGGTCCGCACGTTTCATTACAAGCACCAAAAGAAGAAGTTGTAAAATACTTGGGACAGTTTCCGGAAGTACCTTATTTAGGCTATAAAGGAGGCTATGCACCTAATAAATATCCACTCGCTACTTACGCAGCCATGATTACTTATATAGACACACAAGTAGGTGAAATATTTAAATTATTAAAAGATTTAAAATTGGATCAAAACACACTGGTGCTATTTTCGAGTGATAATGGCGCCACTTTTGATGTGGGTGGTGTGCAAACAAATTTTTTTAATAGTGTTGCTGGTTTTAGGGGACGTAAAATGGATTTATATGAAGGCGGTATTCGCGTTCCATTTATAGCACACTGGCCATCAAAAATAAAAGGAGGAACGGTTTCTGATGTTCCATCGGTGCAGTATGATATGATGGCAACGCTGGCGCAATTAACAAACCAAAAATCTCCAGTAACGGATGGCATTTCAATATTACCTACTTTATTAGGAAGCCCTCAAACACAAGCCAGTAGGCCGTTTATGTATTTTGAGTATCCCGAAAAAACTGGTCAAGTATCGGTGATGGTGGGAGATTGGAAAGGGATAAAATCGGATCTTAAAAAAAACAAACAAGCGCCCTGGGAAATCTATAATGTAAAAACAGACCCTGGTGAAACTTCCAATGTTGCATTAGCGCATCCAGCACTTGTGCGGCAAATGGAATCGATATTAAAAGCGAATCATAGACATCCGCACATTTCTGATTGGGAATTTATCGATGGAAAATTACCTGTAAAAAAATAATTGAAACTTGGAGCGTAACTTTTTACATAAAATTGTTTTTTATTTTTTGTGTTACGCAATGTGTTTGGCACAATTGCGCGCAGGTGCGCAAACGAACACACAAGTATCCCCACAAACAAGCATTGGCGCGAGACCCAATATCATTCATATTATTATTGATGATATTGGCTACGATGATTTTTCGAGTTATGGATCTTTGTATTATAAAACACCGCATATAGATGCACTTGCAAAAGAGGGAACCCGCTTAACTAATTTTTACGCACCACATGGAACCTGCACACCAACACGTGCGGCTATCATGACGGGGCGCTATAGTCCGCGCGTAAATGATAGAACCGGACTCGGTGTTCTATTTCCATCTAATACCAATGGACTTGATAGTAGTAAAGAAATTACGTTTACCAAACAGCTACAAAAAGTTGGCTATGCAACAGCGCTTGTAGGTAAATGGCATTTAGGTCACTTACCAAAATTTTTACCACCCGCACATGGTTTTGATAGCTATGTGGGCATTCCATACCCCAACGACCACGGGCCTGAAAGGCTTGGTAATACTGGCTCTAGGGGCTATCCACCCATACCACTTATGCGCGGTAGTGAAAAAGTAAAAGATTTAAACAACAACGAACTCGCAGAACTGCCAGCTCAATTTATTAGAGAAGCTTGTGCTTTTATTAAAGCAAAAGCGGCTAGTAAACAACCATTTTATTTACAGTACTCCAATATTGAAACACATACGCCTTATTTTATTCCAAAAGGTTTTGAAGGACGTTCTGGTTATGGTGCATTTGGTGATGCAGTTGCGTATATCGATTATACGGTTGGTGTGTTAACAGGTTATCTTAAACAATTGGGGCTAGAAAAAAATACACTCATAGTTATTCATTCTGATAACGGACCCTTAGTAGAAAAATATCCAGAGCTTGAAGACAGCTATGGAAAATTTGGATTGGTAGACACCAGTTTACAACATCAATTGCGCGATGGAAAATACCAACAACGTTTTGAAGGTGGAGTAAGATCCGCGTGTTTTGTAAAATGGCCTGGCATGATTAACGCAGGTGCTGTTAATCAGAACATATACAGCGGGGTTGATTTATTTACTAGCTTTTTACAAGTAGCAGGCGCTGAAGTGCCTACTGGTAGAGTGATTGACGGTAAACCTATGATTGAAAGCGTCATTACAAATAAACCAGTACGTAATACTTTTTATGCCTTTGCACCGCAAAAAGAAGTGCAAGGCGTTAGGTATAATAATTGGAAATTAGTGATTGATAAGCGTGCCGGTAAAAACATATTATTACTTTTTGATTTGGCTACAGATGCTAAAGAAAAAAATAATATTGCAGGCGCCAATCAGGCTATTGTAGATGCTTTATATACATTAGCTTTACAAGCACAAAAAGCAGTAGAAGAAAACAAGCCACTATCAGAAACCAATTCATTTAATTTTTAGCATTGAAAAAACAATCTCAATTATATTTCATTATTTGTTGTGTTCTTTTTTGGGCATGTACTTCTGGAGACAATGCTGCAAAGGCAATTCAGGATTCTATTCAGGCAAAAAAAGATTCAGCTCTACATTGTACCAGTAATATTCCAAATCGTTTTGGTGTTGGCGGAACAGATACATCAAGTATTGTAAAAGGTGTTGCAGATAAAGCGGGCATGGTATTTATTAAGGGCGGCACCTATGCCATGGGCGCATCAGATAAAACAGGCCGTGCCGATGAATATCCGCAGCACAATGTAACCGTTTCTAGTTTTTGGATGGATACCACCGAAGTAACCAATGCACAGTTTGCAAAATTTGTAGCAGCTACTGGCTATGTTACCACCGCCGAAAAAACACCAGACTGGAATGAAATAAAAAAACAATTACCGGAGGGTACACCAAAGCCGGCACCCGAATTACTCGTGGCATCATCACTAGTATTTGTAATGTCATCTACACCCGTAGATATGAACAACCCTGCATCATGGTGGGCATGGACAAAAGGTGCCAACTGGAAACATCCGCGTGGTCCTGGCAGTAACATCAAAGGAAAAGATAACGAGCCCGTAACACAAATTTCTTGGGATGATGCAAATGCATATGCCCGCTGGGCTGGCAAGCGTTTGCCTACAGAGGCAGAGTGGGAATTTGCAGCACGCGGTGGACTCAAAAATCAAACATTTCCTTGGGGTAGTGAGCCTGTAGAAAAAGGTGCCGCAAAAGCTAATATTTGGCAAGGAACTTTTCCAAACACCAACACGGGCGCAGATGGCTATATGCGTATTGCACCCGTTGCAAAATATGCACCCAATGCATTCGGCTTATATGATATGAGTGGCAATGTTTGGGAATGGTGTTCCGATTGGTATGATGCCAATTATTATGCAAGTGTTGCAGGACAAAGTTTGCAAAATCCTTTAGGTAGTAAGAAAAGTTTTGATCCTGACGAACCAACTATTCCTAAAAAAGTAGTGCGTGGTGGATCTTTTTTATGTCATGCATCATATTGTGCAAGTTACCGTGTATCTGCGCGCATGAAAACAGCTACTGACACTGGATTGGAGCACACTGGATTTAGATGCGTGACAGACGCGTCATCTCAAAAAAAATAATAGCATCTTCACTAGTTAGTGTATTATTTTATCAATAACATCATACTGCAACAGTTCTAGCTTTTTCTATTCTGTTTTTTGGTTATATTGAATCAAAATTGCGTATGAAAAAATGGATCGCTTGCTGCTTATGTATAAGCATGCTGCAGTTGCAACTTACTGCACAAACCTACCAGCCCAATTGGGAGTCGCTAGATTCGAGACCCGTTCCTTCATGGTTTATGAATGAAAAGTTTGGCATTTTTATTCATTGGGGCGCGTATAGTGTTCCATCGTGGGGTCCGCAGCATAGTTACTCGGAGTGGTACCAAAACGGTTTGCAAGCAGACAAAGACAACGTGCGCAAAAAATTTCACAAACTACATTATGGCGATATGTCTTACTATGGATTTGGTCCTATGTTTAAGGCAGATCGTTTTGATCCGGATGCCTGGGCTAAAGTGTTTGAGCAGTCTGGTGCAAAATATATTGTACTCACCAGTAAGCACCATGATGGCTTTGCCATGTGGCCTAGTAAAGAAGCAGATAAAACCTGGGGCTTTCCTTGGAACAGCGTAACGAGTGGTCCTAAAAGAGATTTATTGGGCGATTTATTTAAAGCCGTACGAAAAACAAGTGTGCGCGCCGGTATGTATTATTCACTTTACGAATGGTACAACCCACTCTATAAATCGGACATCAATAAATACGTAAGTGACCATATGTGGCCACAAATGAAAGACCTCATTAACACCTATCAGCCCGATGTTTTTTGGACAGATGGTGATTGGGATGTGTCGGATGCAAAATGGAAATCACCAGAATTTTTAGCATGGCTCTATAACGAAAGTCCAGTAAAAGAAAAGATTGTTACCTATGATAGATGGGGCAGTGGTATTCGTTTTCATCATGGTGGCGTATACACACCAGAGTACCAACCCGATTTAGATTTTGAAGATCATCCATGGGAAGAAAGTAGAGGTATGGGCTACTCTTATGGTTACAATAAAGAAGAAGATATTTGGGATTATAATAGTGCGCAATCACTGGTATTAGCACTAGTAGATAAAGTAAGTAGAGGTGGAAATTTTTTATTGGATATTGGACCTGATGATCATGGAAAAATTCCGCCGATTATGCAGGAGCGTTTGTTGCAAATAGGTGCTTGGTTACAAGAAAATGGTGAAGCTATTTACAACACCAGACGTTGGATACGCACGTCGCAAGCAACTGCAAATAACAGCAAAGAAAAAGATTTTTATTTCACGTATAACCCTACTAGCAATGCATTATACGCCATTGCACCCTCGTTTAATAATAATGGAGAATACGTAATTAAAGACCTTGATTTACCTGCGGGCACCCATATTTCTTTTGTAGCCACTAAAGAAAAATGCAACTGGAAAAAAGTAGGAAATGATATTGTAGTAACCATGCCCGCATATAAACCAGCCATGATAAAAGCGCCGTATGCGTATGCAATTAAAATAGATAATTTTGGCGCTTTTGCTGCAAAACCAAAAATAGAAATCACGTATCCAAATGGTGCGCAAACACCAACTGTTGCAATTATTGCACCGGCGGGTGCAGTGGTGCATTATACCACCGATGGAACGAATCCAACCTTGTCGTCTCCAACGTATACCGCGCCGTTTACACCTACAAAAACAACGCTTGTAAAAGCACAAATTTTTGACAATACAAAACTACCTGGTAAAGTAGCGGAAGTATCCGCTAGGGCATACACTTGGATGCCTGCTGTAAAAATAAGCGGTGCCTTACAACCTGGTGTTTCTTATAAATATTTTGAAACAAAGGGTAAGCAAAATTTAGCAACACTACCTGGCTTAACACCAGCAGTATCAGGCGTTACAAAAGATATTAGTGTAGCCGTAAAAAAGCGTGCATCAGAATTTAGTTTGCTATTTGATGGCTATTTGAAAATTGAAAAAGATGGCATCTATCATTTTACCACACGCTCCGATGATGGAAGTATCTTATACATCGATGATGAAGAAGTGGTAAACAATGATGGTGATCATGGATCTGTGGAGGCGTCCGGAAAAGCAGCCCTTAAAAAAGGATACCATAAAATTAGAGTGGCGTATTATGATGGAAGCGGCGGCAACGAATTAACCGCCACCATGCAATTAGAAAACGGAGTAAAAAATACCTTAAACAGTAAACTTATTTGGACAAAAAAATAAAACATGAAAAAAATAATATTCATTGCCGCTACTTTATTTTTTGCGGCAGCAATTAGTAGTAATGCGCAGGAGCACACAGCAAGTTTACAATACACCGTACCCACCGATGCTAAAGTGCGCGAAAAATTAGCGGACTGGAAAAAAATTAAATTTGGACTACTCATGCACTGGGGCACCTATAGCCAGTGGGGCGTGGTAGAAAGTTGGAGCATTTGTCCTGAAGACGAAGGCTGGACGCAGCGCAGGGGGCCCTATTCGGCGGATTGGTATACCTATTTGAAAGCGTATGAAAATTTGCAAACAACGTTTAATCCAGTAAAATTTAATCCAGAGCGTTGGGCAGCTGCTGCAAAAGATGCAGGCATGAAATATGTTGTTTTTACAACCAAACATCATGATGGTTTTTGCATGTTTGATTCCAAAGAAACTGATTATAAAATAACCGGATCAAAATCACCATTTGCAAACAATCCAAAAGCAAATGTTGCAAAAGAAGTGTTTAGTGCATTCAGAAATCAAGGGTTTATGACGGGTGCTTATTTTTCTAAACCCGATTGGAATACCAAAGATTATTGGTGGCGTTATTTTCCACCAAAAGATAGAAACGTTTCTTACGATCCTAAAAAATATCCGCAGCGTTGGGAAGATTTTAAAACATTTACCTACAACCAAATTCAGGAACTCATGACAGGGTATGGTACTATGGATATTTTATGGCTTGATGGTGGATGGGTGAGACCAAAAAGTAGCATTGATACCACCGTCGAATGGCAAAGAACCATTACGCACAACCAGGACATTGACATGCCTAAAATTGCGGCGATGGCCAGAACGCATCAGCCGGGCCTACTTGTTGTTGATAGAACGGTGCATGGTGAGTATGAAAATTATGTGACCCCAGAGCAACAAGTTCCTGCCACTTATTTGCCGTATCCTTGGGAAAGTTGCATTACACTTGGTAATTCATGGTCATATGTACCAGGAGACCAATACAAGTCGTCTCGAAAAGTAATTCATATGCTTACCGACATTATTTCTAAAAACGGCAACCTCCTTTTAAACGTGGGTCCTGGTCCAGATGGTGAGTGGGATACATTAGCTTATAACCGTTTAGAAGCCATTGGAAAATGGATGAAAATCAATGGTGAAGCGGTTTACGAGTCAGAGGCCGATCCTAATTTACCACGTCAGGGCAAGTGGGCATTTACCAGAAAAGGCACAGATGTTTACGCTATATATCAGGTTGCAGAAAATGAAATGATTGAAAATTCACTTTCAGTAAACTTACCAGCAGGTGTAAAAGTTAAAAGTGTATCAGTGATTGGTGGTCCACAAAAGGTAAAATTCACCCAAAATGGCGGCCAGGTCGTTTTTTTTACCACTGATAAATCGATTGTTAAACAAACCGAAGCCCTTGTTTTTAAGTTAGTTACAAATTAAAATAGCGGATTTTACTATGTATATTTTACACTAAGTCAAATTTAACCCCCAAATGCAAAGAATATGTTAATAGAGGGCTAAAAATTGATAATTTCACTGAATAATTCAATCTAAATAAGGCTGAACTTTAAAAAGCTAAATTTTAGCGCTGGACTATTAAAACGATAATCCGGTTCAAGATTTTTATTTAACCAAAATTCTAAACAATGAGGACAAAAATTCGTTTACTGACACTCCTTGTATTGATGTTTGCGGGCACTACATTATTTGCCCAAGACAAAGCAATATCGGGTGTTGTAAAAGACAACACTGGCGCAGAGCTTTCTGGCGCTACAGTGTCTGTTAAAGGCACATCAAACAGTGTCATGACAGATGCAAAAGGTAAGTTCACAATCAAGGCAGGTGCAAAAGCAACACTAGTTGTTTCTTTTGTGGGTTTCGAAAGCAAAGAAGCTGTAGTTGGCGGTCAAACAACCGTAAACTTCTCTTTAGCGCCAGGAACTAGTGCTTTAAATGATGTAGTTGTAACTTCTCTTGGTATTTCTAAAAAGCAAAAAGCGTTAGGTTATGCTACAAGTACTATTAGTGCTGAGCAAATCACTGATGCTGGTACACCAAACTTTGCGACTGCCCTTTATGGTAAGGCGCCAGGTGTTCGTATCGCTGCTACACCAGGTGGTGCAACTTCTGCAGTAAACATTAATATCCGTGGTATCAACTCTATCACTGGTAA
>JBEITL010000111.1:0-5177 GCA_040374915.1 Sediminibacterium sp.
CATAATTTTGCATCCCAATTTCCCAAATGGCTCAACAAGTGTCTCGCCTGTGCAAGACCGCCAGTAGGGTGTAATCTTTAATTAGATTATTAACATGCCAAAGGTAAAAACAAACTCAAGCGCGAAAAAGCGTTTCAAAGTCACTGGTAGTGGTGAAGTAACTTTCCAAAAGCCATTTAAAAGGCACATTTTAACCAAAAAATCAAAAAAGCGTAAAAGAGCCCTAAACAAAAAAGGTTTAGTTGGATCTACAAACAAAGACTTTGTTCTTCGTTTATTACGTCTGAAAGGTTAATTTTTTAGGTTAATTTTTAGAAGTAACATTCACAAACAACATTATCAAACAGCAAGTACCAATTAGGTAGGCGCTTTCAAACAAATTAATATGCCACGTTCAAAAAATGCAGTAGCATCTAGAGCTAGGAGAAAAAGAATTCTTAAGCAAGCTAAAGGCTTTTATGGTAAACGTAAAAACGTTTATACAGTAGCCAAAAATATCGTTGAAAAAGGTTTAACCTATTCTTATGTAGGTCGTAAACTTAAAAAGCGTGAATACCGTCAATTATGGATTGCACGTATCAACGCAGCGGTTAGACAAGAAGGACTTACTTACAGCCAATTTATCAATAAATTGAGCGTTAAGGGTATCGAACTTAACCGTAAAGTATTAGCAGACCTTGCTATGAACGAGCCAGCTAGCTTTAAGGCTTTAGTTGACCAAGTTAAATAAGGTAGCTTTCTGAAAAAAAATAATTAAAAAAACCGAGTAGTATCTATACTGTTCGGTTTTTTTATTCGTTTATAACTATTATTAAAAGTTTGTCGTTCACCCATTTTAAAGCAACAGCGTAAATGAACAATACTTATACCTCGCTCGTAAACCAAACATTCCACTTCCCTCAACCAGGTTTTGAAGTAAATGATAATGGTTACTTACAATTCAATGATTTAGATTTAAAAAAGATTATTGAAAAGCATGGTACCCCTTTAAAGTTAACATACTTACCAAAAATTGGTATGCAAATTAACAAGGCGAAAGATATGTTTAAGGCGGCTTTTAAAAAGCACAAATACGAGGGTGAATATTTTTATTGCTACTGTACTAAAAGCTCTCACTTCTCATTTGTAGTGGAAGAGGCATTAAAGCATAATATTCATTTAGAAACTTCTTATGCTTACGACATCGAAATTATCAATAGACTGTATCAACGTAGAAAAATCAATAAAGACACCTACATTATATGTAATGGCTACAAACAAAAGTCATACACGTCTCGTATTACTAAACTAATCAATTCAGGATTCAAAAATGTGATTCCTATTTTAGATAACAAAGAGGAACTTATGGCCTACAAACGTGGTGCCAAGCAACCTTTTAGGGTAGGTATTCGAGTAGCCGCAGAAGAAGAACCGAACTTTCCTTTTTACACATCAAGACTGGGCATTAGAGCTAAAGACATTTTAGAATTTTATGTAGATGAGATTGAAGGAAACGAAGAAAAGTTTCACTTAAAAATGTTACATATCTTTTTAAACAAGGGTATTAAAGATGATATTTATTACTGGTCTGAATTAAATAAAATCATTAACCTGTATTGTCAATTAAAAAAGATTTGTCCTGAGTTAGATTCCATTAATATTGGTGGTGGATTTCCCATCAAACACTCATTAGGATTCGAATATGACTATCAATTCATCATCAATGAAATTGTAAGCAATATTAAAAAAGCTTGTAAAAAAGCCAAAGTACCGATGCCTAATATTTATACCGAATTTGGTAGCTACACTGTAGGTGAAAGCATGGCGCATATTTATAGCGTTTTAGCAGAAAAAAATCAGAACGATAGAGAGTGTTGGTATATGATTGATTCTTCTTTCATTACTACACTTCCAGACACCTGGGGTATTGGAGAAAAGTTTTTAATGCTACCCGTCAATAAATGGGATAATGAATACCACCGTGTTGTACTGGGCGGTATTACTTGCGACAGTCATGATTATTACGACTCCGAAGAACATATCAACGAAGTATTTTTACCAAAATTAAAAACCCTAGATCCTAAAGATCAAGAATCGAATAAAGAACCGTTGTACGTAGGATTTTTCCATACCGGTGCTTACCAAGATCAAATTAGTGGATATGGTGGAATCAAGCACTGCTTAATTCCTTCTCCCAAGCACGTTATTGTAGAAAGAGATAGAAACGGTAAACTTATTGAATGGGTATATGCGAAAGAGCAAACCGCTCAATCGATGCTTAAAATTTTAGGCTACCTCCGTTAAACGCATCAAAAACAGATCGAATAGTAGGGTAGGTTTGACGTAAATATTGAGGAAGGTTTTCGATAGCAACCCACTCAATTTTTTCAATGTCTTCTTCGGTTTGTGGAATGAGTGTTTCTGTTTCCAGAGCTGTTGCCTCCATGCTATACCAATGCGTTTCCTTTACCACGTCCTTTTGCAACCACTTATCAAAATAGGCATGTGTGGTCATACAAATAAATGGCCCTAGCAAAAGTGTATGTAAACCTGTTTCTTCCTGAACTTCCCTTACAGCACAATCTGGTATGGTTTCTCCAGCATCCAGCTTTCCTTTGGGTAAATCCCAAAAGCCGCGCCTAAATATGAGTAAAAATGCACCCTCTTTGTTTTGTACAAGTCCACCAGCTGCTGTAATGATAGGTTGCTCCATTGTGCATCAAATGTCTACTATTTTTTGAATTGTAAGTACAATTTATTCTAAAATAGACCCTATTTTTGAATCATGACAAACGAAATAGCCGTTGCAGAAAAGTTACTTCAAGTAGCCGCCGTAAAATTAAGTCCAAACGATCCTTTTACCTGGGCAAGTGGATGGAAGAGCCCTATTTATTGTGATAATCGTAAAGTACTTTCTTTTCCGTACGTGAGAGACTTTATTAAAAGTGAAATGTGCAATGTGATATTTGAGAAATTTGGTGAAGCAGAAACATTGGCTGGCGTTGCCACAGCAGGTATTCCATGGGGTGCTATGGCTGCAGATCAATTAAAACTACCGTATATCTATGTAAGACCTAAACCCAAAGAACATGGATTAGGCAATCAAATTGAGGGTGCGTTTACACCAGGCCAAAAAGTACTTGTAATTGAAGATTTAATTTCAACTGGAAAAAGTTCATTACAGGTGGTAGATGTATTGAGAGCTGCAGGCGCAGAGGTAGTAGGAATGGTTGCTATTTTTACATACGACTTTGCACAAGCAGCTGAAGCATTTGCGGCGGCAAATGTTCCATTCATGTGCTTAACCAATTATCCTTCTTTAATTTCACTAGCAGTTGAAAAAGGCTATGTAACAAAAGAACAAGAAAGTATTTTATTGGATTGGAGAAATAGTCCATCAACATGGACAGGAAAATAGTACCGTTAAATATTGTCATGAAAAAAATAATCATTGCATTCATCTGCATCGTATCTGTACATGCTGTTTCAGCACAATCTGCAAAATCAGAATGGGTTATTTTAAAGTCTAACAATTTAAAATGTTGGGAATGCAAAGATGTATTGGACAAATACCTGACCAAAGAAAAAGACAATACAGAAGGTGGTATTGTTCAGTGGAAAATTAATTTATTACAAGGTGAGGTGCGCATTCAGTTTTTACCAGACAGAACCAGCGCCGACGAAGTGAGAGCAGCTGTTAACAATGCAGGCTTTGATACAGACAATGAAAAAGCATTAGACGAAGCGTATAAAAAATTGCCTCCAAGCTGCAAAAGAGCTGCAGAGGGCGGTGGGCCTCAGTTACGGAAGCCTTGCCACATAAAGCCTTATTTATAAACTGATGGCTTGTCTGGTTTCATAAGTAAAAGGAACATCTAAAAAAATAAATCCTTTACCGATTTTTGTTTTCCCTTTAACTTTTATGAGTACTTCTTTGTTCATAAACATTGAGAAGGCATTTTTAAAAACACCTCCCATTGAAACGCGCATTTGAGAAGGGAGTTCAAAATTTTGTTTTTTGGGTATATGCATTAAGGTATCAAGCGTGTATTTACCTAAAAATCGATTATCAATATAAACCTCACAGTCCACTTGTTTTAAATCTAACTTAAAATTATTAGGATTATAACAGACTAAGTTTAATGATAAATCAACATATTCAAACCCAACATTTTTTACTTTTACATTATTCAAGCCTTTGTATTCAAATCCTTTTGGCTTAGAACAACTTAATAAAACAAGCAGGAGCAAACAATAAAATAGATAATTTCGTTTCAATTGAATTATTTTGCACAAAGATAATTGCATAGTTGAAGGGAACTAATTATTCCTGTTAAAATTAATTGATGCTACCATTAAGAATTGAATCTCAGTACTTTGGATCGGTACAGTATATGAAACAGATTGCATTGGCAAATTCCACTGTTATTGATGTACATGAACCTTTCAAAAAAATGAGTTACCGAAATAGAACAACCATTGTATCAGCGCAAGGGCCTCTTTTACTAACGGTACCAATTCAAAATGGTAGAGACCAAAAATTACCTATAAAAGAGGTAAAAATATGCTACGGTGAAAACTGGCCCAGTAAACATATAAAGGCTTTAACTTCTTGCTATAAAAGATCTCCCTTTTTTGAATACTACGAAGAAGGTGTTTGCACACTCATCAAAAACGAACATAAGTATCTAATTGACCTAAATATGAGTACGCTAAGTTGGTTATGTAAAGTGTTAAAAATTCAATTTAACATTTCAAAAACAACAGAAGCCATCCCATATTTAGATCCTAATTTCAAAGAGGGTAGAGATGCTTCTACTGTTAGTTACCTTAGTCAAAATATTGCAAATCAGGTATATCCACAGGTTTTTGCTGATAAAATTGAATTCTTTCCAAATGCCAGTATACTAGACCTTCTATTTTGCATGGGCCCATCAGCAAATATTTATTTGAAAGACAACACTTTATAGTGTTTTTGCATCTTAATATTTTGTAGATTTATTCTTCAAAAATTAAACCTTATATAGGGGTAAGTGTCTAAGTACAAGATTATGAATTGTCGGTTATTTAAATTATTTTTTATTTTAATATGTATTTTTTCTTTTGGAAAGGTACATGCTCAAGACTATTCAAATAAGGGAACTGATTTTTGGCTAGGTTATGGTTATCACGTAAGTATGTTTAACAACAATACTACA